>DAOTUF010000050.1:0-16628 GCA_034437495.1 Chloroflexaceae bacterium
GAACCCGAACGTGTGAGACTACGCGAACATTATGCACTGTTTCTCTACTTGCACCCCGTCTGTTTGTATGATACCATTGGTAAAATAGTATATGTGTGGAGGAGGTGGGATGACCTATGATACTGCAAAAGGCGTTGAAGATTGAACGCGGGATTGATACTTTTATCGCACTCCGTGCGGTCCACGAGTTTATCGAGACCTACCACGACCGCGAAACGATAACGCTCCCATTTCGCCAGGGGAGTGACCATCTTGAGATAACCGTTCGCCAGACCTCTGACCACTATCTCGTGACCACGGCTCCTGCCGCTCCCTCAAACCCCTCTCCATCTCCATCTCCATCTCCATTTTCTTCTTCGTCTTCACCATCTGCATCCCCCCATCCCTCCAACACTGAGGAGGCGTCCGACGACGCAGGTGCGGCTGATGCGTCTGAAGCGGAGGCGGAGCAGGAGGGAAATGAAGATACGGCTGCTTCATCAACCGGGACGGGCAACGGTTCCACGGGGCGGCGGCGCAAAGGGGGACGCTCACGAGGGAGCCAGACCGACGGTGGGGAGCAGGCTGAAGGCTGAGTATTGACCATACGGATAAACAAAAGCTAAGGTCCCAATCCAGAAAGGAAGGGAAGATGTTTAAGATATTCGAGCGATATCGAGACTACGCCCCGCTCATTCTCCGTATTGCCATCGGGTTGGTGTTTCTCCTGCACTGGTTGTCCAAGTTTGGTATTCTGGGAGATGGAAACCTTCAGCAAACCGGTGCGATGTTCACCGGGATGAATATGCCCCTCCCGTCGGTGACGGCCCCGCTCGTGGCCGCCATAGAAGTCGTCGGGGGGGTGGCGCTGCTCCTCGGGTTTGGCACCCGTTTTGCCTCTATCCCGCTGGTTGTGATTATGCTGGTCGCTATTTTTGCGGTCAAGCTGCCGAACGGGTGGAATCCGGTTGGCAGAGGGGGCTACGAGTTGGATCTGGTGATACTGGCAGGGTTGCTGGTGCTGCTGCTTCTGGGGTCCGGGCCGCTGGCGCTGGAGCGCAAATACCTGAAACCGGATATGACGTGACCGGCCCGTTGGGAAGCTGAAGGAGGCAAGAACGAGGATGTTCGACTCCCCCTATGAAACCAGGCGAGCCAGGCAGCGCTACCTGACCGCTTCGCTGCTGCGCGGCGGAGAGGTCCTGATTATCGTCCCCCCCTTTGCAAAGCTCAACTCCCCCGCGCTCGGGGCCCACCTGCTCCAGGCTTGCGCCAGAGAAGCAGGGTTCGATGTGCGCCTCTTCTATGCCAATATCAGCTTTGCCGCCACCATCGGGGAGCGGCGCTATGCCGCTGTCTGCAACTCGTCGCGGCAGGTGCTCCTTGGGGAGCGCTTCTTTGCGGCCAGCGCCTACAGACTTCCTCCTCTGGGGCACGCTCCCGAAAAGATGGTTGACCCGGCGGCGATGCTCGGAGACACCCCGGAGGAAGCCGATCCGGTGATGGTGCGCGTCCTGGCTGCTATCAATCGGTCGGCGCTCCACATCCGACTTTCCAAATTGAAACAACTGGAGGCTCGGGCGGCTCCCTGGGCCGATGATATAGCGCTGGCGGTGCAGGAGCACGCCCGGGCATTCAAGGTGGTGGGCTGTACGACCACTTTCGAGCAGACCGCCGCCAGTGTTGCCCTGCTCAAGCGAGTGAAGCACCACTGTCCCCACATCGTGACCGTCATCGGGGGGGCCAACTGCGAAGGCAGCATGGCCGAAGGGATAGCCGCGCTCAGCCCGGCCATTGACTATGTCTTTGCAGGGGAGAGCGAACACCCCTTTACAGAGTTTCTCCGCACGCTCGTGGCCGGGGGCCGTCCCGACTGCCGCATCGTCCAGGGACAGCCGTGTCTGGACCTCGATACGCTTCCGTGCCCCGATTTTTCCGACTATTTCGAACAGCTTGAACCCTACCTCCCCGCGCTCGCCGCCAACAAGGATGCCCTGGAAATCCCCTACGAAAGCAGCCGCGGGTGCTGGTGGGGGAGCAAGAGCCAGTGTACCTTTTGCGGCCTGAACGGGCAGGGCATTATGTTTCGGGAGAAGTCGGCGGAGGTGGTGCTCCGCGACTTGAAGCACCTGGTCGCGGCAAGCGGCGTGCGGCGCATCAGTATGACCGACAACATTATGCCCTTCAGCTACTTCCAGACGCTCATTCCGCGCATCATTGCCGACCTCCCCGGCCTGCACCTCTTCTACGAACAGAAGGCGAACCTTTCGCTCGACAAGGTGTTGGCTCTGAAGCAGGCGGGGATGGTCGTTCAACCCGGCATTGAAGCGCTCTCTACCCCGCTGCTCAAGCGGATGCGAAAAGGTGTCTCGGCGCACCAGAATATTGCCCTGCTGCGCTACGCCCGGTCCGTGGGTCTGTCGCTTGCCTGGAACCTGCTGTGGGGCTTCCCCGGCGATACCCTGGACGATTACACGCAAACGCTGCGTCTGCTGCCGCTGCTGCGCCACCTCCAACCCCCTGCGGGTATCCAGCACCTTGGCATCAACCGCTTCAGTCCCTATTTCGATAACCCGTCGGCCTATGGCCTGCACCGGCTCCGTCCCCTGGGGGGGTATGCCAGTATCCTGCCGCCGCACGTAGATCCGGCGCTGGTTGCCTGCTACTTCGTGGCCGACTACCCGTGCGAATCGCACGAACACCTTGCGGTCATTGACCAGATTCGCAGCGAGATTGAGGGGTGGGAGGCGTGCTGGCAGGAGGGGCCGCCACCAGAGTTGACCGTGACCCGTGAGCCAGACGGAACCTGCGTCCTGCATGACACTCGCGGCCTGCCCGACCTTCCCACACACACGGTCATCAGCCACCAGCAGGCCGTGGCAGCCCTCACCGGGGAGGGGCGGATGGGCGGCAAAGAGGCGGATGCCCCATCGCTCGCGTGGGCGGTTCAACGGGGGGTGGGGGTCGAGGTCGAAGGCCGCTATGTGCCCCTGGCTACGGCCTCGCCTGAACTGTTCCAGGAATTGAGAAAAGTTCACGGAATTTCCACTGTATCTTAACTCTTATCTATTATAAGAAACTTGCGTTTATCATGATCCTGTGATATGATAATATTCCAATGAGTGTACGTTTCATGCAAAACAGTAGTCGCATGGGAACCATTGAGGCGCTGCGCTCAGCATTTTTCCACAAAAGGAGGTGAATTTTATGGCGATCCACACGATGGTAATCAAGGCCTGGGAGGATGCAGTCGAAGAGGCTCTCAAAGCAGCGAACACGGAAGTGTCCAGCGAAGAGCTTGAGGCAGTCGCAGGGATGAACGTCAAGTCCGGCGTCAAGGCTGGCGCAGCGGCTCCCGAAAGGATTATCTGGGACTAAAGGCTCGTCATTGGTCATATCATCTCTCTTAATTTCATACTCACGGAGGTATAAAATGGCGATTCAGGAAATGATCGTGAAGGCATGGGAAGATGCGGTTGAGGAAGCCCTGGATGTCGTGAGCGAAGATGTTACCAGCGAGAGCCTGGAGGCCGTCGCAGGGATGAACGTCAAGTCCGGCGTCAAGGCTGGCGCATCAGGCACCGAGCGCGTTGTCTGGGACTAAACAGTCCATATGAATAACTGAAGCGCATGTATCCTTCGTTCGAGGGGGTGCATGCGCTTCCTGTTGAACGAAGGTTTATCCATACTCTGACCGTTGAGCCAGAGTATGGACAAACACCACCAGAAGCAGAGTAGATTGTTTGAGGAAGGATACGAAAAGCACCATGGATCTGCACGAGATTATCATCAAAGCCTGGGACGATGAAGCCTTCAAGCAAGAACTCCTCCGCAACCCGAAAGCCGCCATCGAAAAAGAACTGGGGGTGAGCATCCCCGAGGGTATCGACATCCAGATCCACGAACAGACCGACACGACCATTCACCTGGTCCTGCCCCCCAAACCGGAGAAAGTTCAGGCAGCAGAGGGGAGCTGACAGGCCCATGGGCGGGTTCCTCGTGAGTGACTACCTCCAGACCCTCATCCCCTACGTGCCAGAAACGCTGGTTTCGCGCCCGTGTCTGGAGCGTATGCAAGCCATTGGCAGGCTCCTCCCCGGTGCCCTGACCGATTTTTTCGGGTTCGAGTGTCGGCTTGGAACGCCAGACCCGACCGCCGATTTCCTGTTGTGCGTGGAAGTTCTGGACCGTCAGCGCGAGGTGCTGGCCGGGCTGCGCCCGGGCATCGACCTTTCCCCCACGCTCCTGGAGCACCCGGTCTGGCGGCAGATACGGGACTTTAGCCGCGCCTGGGGCGACCCCTCCTCCGTGCTCCACGAAAAAGCCCTGAACGTCTGGCTGGAGTTTGATATGGAGGGTCCCCACTCGACCGTCCCCGTGCCCAGTTCCTTTCTGGGGTCGCGCCACATCCACGCCCTTGCCCCCGACGAAGCCCACCAGCATACCTGGATAACCCGCACAGCGCTGCCTCTGCTGACCGGGCACCACCTGCCTGACACCGTCGCCAACCGCCTGATAGACGCAATCCAGCAGATGCCCCCCGGTCCCTGCATCTTTCAACTGGGGGCGATGGTGGCGCGAGAGCCGCCCTTTGTGCGCGTCTGCATCACCGGTATGGAACCGCAGCAGGTTGCGCCCTATCTGGAAGCCATCGGGTGGCCGGGGCAGGCCGAGGCGTTGGGCAGGCTGACGGAAGAACTGCGCGGCATGGTGGATCGGGTTGACGTGGACCTCGACCTCAGTGAGCAGGTTCGCCCGCGGGTGGGGCTGGAATGCTCGTTTGACCCCAAGCAGTCACCGAAGTACGAACCACGGTGGTATCCTTTCCTTGATTATCTGGTCGAAAAGAACCTCTGTATCCCCGACAAGCAGGCGGCCCTTCTGCGCTACTCCGGGTTTGCCCACGAGCAGTCGGACCCCGAGCGGTGGCCGGTGGCGCTGCGAAAAGCCTCGAAGCTCATGGGGTCGCAGTTCTTGAGCATCATCACCAGGGGGCTGAACCACATCAAGGTGGTCTCCCAGGAGGGCCGCCCGCTGGAAGCCAAAGCCTACCTGTATGTCAATCATTTCTGGTTGTCTCCCGCAAAGCTGCGCCAATCCGGGCCATCGCTGGCCCGTCCACGGGAAATCGGCCCAAAGGAATCGCAAAACACCTATACACACAGCGGATAAAGGAATCTTCGCCCTATCCTGAATATCCTGATCCTACGGAGGATGAAACCAAGCGATGAAGCGTAGAATACCCCACCTTTTCGTTGTTCTTTCTGTTCTCTTTCTCACTCCCATTCTTGTGGCGACCTTCGGGGTCGGTCCGTCGGCGGCTGGTCGAATATCCCCTGCCTCTCCCAATGGTGCGGGAACCGCGGCGGCCCCGGCTGAGCCGCCATCTGATTCTGACACTGCCAGGACCAGCGTCTACATCGTCCGCTTGAGCGGTGCGCCCCTGGCGAGCTACCGCGGCGATATCCCCGGTCTGGCAGCGACCAGCCCCGACCGCCGCGGCGGTGAGGGAGACCAGGCAGGCCAGAAGCTCGATGTCCAGAGCGATGCTAGCGTTGCCTACCTCGACCACCTGAGCCGCGAGCACGACCAGATGATTGCCACCATCGAGCAGGCTATCGGACGCTCCATTGAGGTACTCTACCGCTATACGACGGTCTACAACGGCATTTCCACCCGGCTGACGGAGCAGGAAGCCGCTGTCGTTGCCCGTCTCGACGGGGTAGACAATGTGCAGGTCAGCCGAAAAGTGACCCTGGAGACCGACGCCGGGCCGGAGTGGATCGGCGCTCCCGCGGTCTGGGAGAACATCAGCAGTGTCTACGGGCTGAACAACACGCGGGGGGAGGGCATGATCGCCGGGTTGGTGGACACGGGTATCACCCTTGACCACCCCTCCTTTGCGGCCACGGGCGACGATGGCTACACCCACATCAACCCGAAGGGAGCAGGGACCTACCTGGGGTGGTGCGACCCGGAACACCGCAACTATGACCCCTCGCTCCCCTGCAACGAAAAGGCCATCGGGGTCTACGTCTTCGATATTGATGGGGTTGAGGCGGATGGAAGCGACCTGACCCCCCTCGACCTGGATGGGCACGGCACCCACGTTGGCAGCATCATGGCGGGCAATGTCATCTCCGACGTGGTGCTCCGTTCTCCGACCCCGGTCATCACCTTTCCGATGATTTCGGGGGTGGTCCCCCACGCCTCCATCATTTCCTACAAGCAGGATGGCGAGTCGGCCTCGCTGGTTGCCGCCATCGAGCAGGCCATCGAGGATGGGGTGGATGTCATCAACCACTCCCTGGGCGATGACCCGCTTGACCCGTGGGAAGATGCGGTCGCGGTGGCCTACCTGAACGCACGAAACGCCGGGGTGTTTGTGGCGAAGTCGGCAGGAAACCAGGGTCCATCTGCCAACACTATCACCTCGCCGGGCGCAGCTCCCTGGCTCACGACCATCGGCTTTGCCTCGCACGACCGCGCCATCAGCCAGAACGGGTTGGTTGACCTGAGCGGCGGGGATACGACGCCGCCATCTGATATCGACGGGGGAGCGTTCACCAGCGCCTACGGTCCCGCCCCGATAGTCCATTATGGGATTTGCAACGGGGTGCAGCCCGGTACGTTCGATGGCGAAATTGTGGTGTGCGATTTCCCCTTTGTCTCCACCATAGACGAGATTCTGGAAGAAGGCGGCGCGGGCGGGTTTGTCCTGGTGGTGCCCTCATTCCTGGAGAGCCTCACCACCTCCGACCGGCAGTATACCTTCCCGGGCGTGTTCATCTCCAGTTCCGACGGGGAGGCGCTCGAAACCTGGCTGGCCTCTGGCTCTGGACACCAGGCCACCATCCGGGGTATCTCCACTGAGGCCGGGCGCGGAGACGTGATGGATAGCCGCAGCAGCCGCGGCCCCAATGGAGAGGCCCCCGACATTCTCAAGCCCGACATGGTGGCTCCGGGTACGACCATCATTGGAGCCTACCCGGGCGAGGAGGGCGGGTTCCCTGCCTACCACCTGGAAAGCGGCTCCTCTATGGCAACCCCCCACGTCGCGGGGGCGGCTGCCCTGATACGCGCGGCTCACCCCGACTGGTCGCCCGCGGAGATTCAGTCGGCGCTGATGCTGACTGCGAACTATGAGAACGTGGTCGCGGAAGATGAAACCTCCCCCGCCACCCCCTTCGACCGCGGGGCCGGTCGGATTGATGTGAGCCGGGCGGTTGGGGCAGCGCTGGTGCTCGATGAGGACCAGGCTGGTTATGAAGCGGCCAACCCCGCGATGGGAGGGGACCCGACTATGCTCAACCTGGCCAGCCTGACTGACGGGGACTGCGATGGGATGTGCTCCTGGAGCCGCGAGGTGAAGAGTACCTGGAGCATGAGCCTCACCTGGACGGTGGAGGCCAGCAGCGACTCGGCCATCTCCCTGACGATTGAACCGGAGCGGTTCATGCTTGAGCCGGGTGCAACGCAGTCGCTCTCCGTGACGGCAAACACCGACGGGTTGACGGGCGGCGAATGGGTCTTCGGGACGCTCTCCCTCACGCCATGGAGCGGTAGTCAGGTCTACACGGGGACGCCTTCCCTGCACCTGCCCGTTGTGGTGCGGCCATCGCCCAACCTGGTCATCCACAAGACCGGCCCGGCAGCGGCCCTGTTAGGCGAAACCATCGTCTACACGCTGACCGTCGAGAATACGAACGCTGATGTACCCGTGAACGACCTGTTGATTACCGACGAACTGCCCGAGGGCACGACGTACATCGCCGGGTCGGGTGGCGACTACAACACTTCAGATAACACCGTCTCCTGGACGCTGGACACACTGGCGGCGGGCAGCAGCCAGAGCGTGGCGTTTGCGGTGATGGCAACCACCACGGCTACCGTCACCAACGATACCTACCACGTCACGGTGGGTGAGGTTTCCCCGGTGATGGGCGAGGCCGTGACGACAGTCATCTCGGAAGACCTGGATGTGGATATTAGCAAGAGCGGGCCGGCGGTGGTGACGTTCGGGGAGCCTGTGACCTATACCCTGACCGTCCAGAACAACCGCACCGACTTGCCCGTGTATAACCTGACCGTCACCGATGAGGTGCCCGCGGGAACGACCTACCTGGATGGGTCGGGCGGTGACTACAGCACTTCAGATAACACCGTCTCCTGGACGCTGGATATGCTGGAGGCCGGGGACAGCGAGAACCTGGTGTTTGCGGTGACGCCCTCCATCACGGGAACGGTGGTCAACGAGAGCTACGGCGCGATGATAGGGGAGGTGATGCTTGCGAGCGGCACGCCCATCACGACCGAGGTGCTGATGGAGACCTCGCTGACCATCCACAAGAGCGGCCCCGCCGAAGCCATGACCGACGAGTCCATCGTCTATACCCTGACCGTCTCGAACACGGGGGACCGCGAAGTGGCCGGTATCGTCATCAGCGATGAGATGCCCGCGGGGACGACCTACGTCGAGGGGTCGGGCGGCACCTACAATGAGTCAGACAATACCGTCTCCTGGACGCTGGACACGCTGGCAGGCGGCAGCAGCGAGAGCGTCACCTTTGCGGTGATGGCCACAGCAGCAGGCGATATCACCAACGATACCTACCAGGTCACGGCAGAAGGGTTCTACCCCGCGGCAGGGGAACAGGCGGTGATGACCAGCGTCTCGGAACCGTTCAATCTTGAAGAACGGCTGGTGAGCGAAGACCCATCCGTGCTGAACATCGGACCCGCCACGCAGGATATCCCGGTGGGGACGGCGGCGGTGGCGCGGTTCGGCTTCACGCTCACCAACCCCCAGGAGAACGACGAAGGAGCGACGTTCCTGGTTCTGGGTTCTGGCAATACCTGGCCGACCACCTATATCATCAGTTCGACCACCCCGTCGGCCCTCCTTGCCGTGAGTGCCGGGGAGGACCTGCCGGTCTCGCTGGCGGCGGGCGAGTCGGCTGAGGTAAGCGTCGAAATGGAGCTACCGGAAGACGCGCAACCAGGAGAAAGCGACACGGTTCAGATGACCGTGCGGCTGCAAGATGGGACGCCTGGCCAGCAGGCCGAGTTCCCCCTGACGGTGAACCTGACGGAGGGGACGGAGACGGGTAGCCGTATCCATCTCCCCCTCTTGAGGAAGTGAGGGATAGTCCATGACCACCGTCGGGTGGGAAAAACTCGGACAGATTATCGCAGCGACGGAGCAGCACAAGCATGTGTACGATGTCGTGATTGTCGGGGCGGGGCTGTCAGGTCTGATGGCAGCCTACGCCCTGCGCGACCGGGACGTGCTGGTGCTCGAACGGGAGTCGCGGGCGGGGGGGCGCATCCTCACGCGCTCGGCGCACGGGGTCTCCTACGACCTGGGGGCCATCTTCGGCTACAACCAGCAGGTGCTTCCATTTGACCCTGGCTCCACCACGCTCATCAGCGAGAGTGAGCACATCGGGGTGGGCTGGCAGGGGCAGGTCTTCTATGGCACCAGCGTGATGGAGTGTCTTTCGAAACTCGACCTGAGCGACGAAGACTACGACGCCATCCAGCGCTTCTCCGAGGACCCGACCCGCGCAGCCCACACCCTGCCCGACCACGTCTATGCCCTTCTTGAGGCATTCTTTCAGATCATCCATCCGGGTGATATGCGCGACTACCTTGCTCAGCGACAGCGCGATGCCTTCCAGAAGTTTTCCATGGCGCACTACGAGTCGGGCAACGGGATATTGATTAAACAGTTTGAGCAGCGGTTGGGGGCGAAGCTGCGGGTGGACGCAGAGGTGTTGTCCGTCACCGACGAAACCGACCGCGTGCGGGTGGTCGTGAACCACCAGGGGAAACGCGAGGCGCTGCTTGCCCGCAGCGTCATCGTGACCACCCCGGCCATGGTCGCGCTCAAGCTCCTCACCTCCGTGAGCGACCACTGTCAGGCCTTCCTGCGCTCGGTGCAGTACCGTGGCGGGACGGTTGTGGCCATCGGGGTGCAGGGGGGCAGCCTGGCGGATTTCTCCTGCATCGTCACTCCCGATGAGCCGACCAGCACGATTATCCAGCACCACACCGGCGACCCCCACATTCAAGTGCTGCTGGTCTACTACGCGGGCAAGAAATCGACGGACCTGGAGCCGCTGTCTGAAGCGGAAGTCTCCGAGCGGACGTTCGAGGTGCTGCGGCGGCTTCGCGTCTGCCCGGACCTGGAGCACCACGTGCTCTTTGTAGACTGCCACCACTGGCCCATCGTGGGGCCGGTCATCGCCACCGAAAGCTACACCTGGTGGGACGAACCCCTGGCTCGTCCATCGCAGCGGGTCTTTCTGGCCGGGGAATACGTCTATGTCTGTCTAGAAGAGGTGCTGCCCTATGGCACGGGGCCGGCGCTGCTGTCGGGGGAGCGGGCCGCCCACAAGGTGCGCCAGTTCCTCACGCAGCCGGTGCCCTTCGACACCTTCAAATCAACGATGCTCGTGGAGGTCACGCGCTACGAGATGACCCCGGGGCGACCGGTCTTTGTGGGGCGAACCGAAGAAGGCAACATTGCCTACTATGGCCTGGTGCTCCAGGCAAACCCCAATGAGCACCTGAAGGAATATCTGCTCCACCACTCGCGTGACCTGCTGTGGGAATACCATATCGGCTTTGGCGTCACCGCAGAAGACAGCGCCCTGGTGATTGAAGGGCTTCTGGAGGCGGGGGTCCGCCGCGAGTTTCTCCGACCGAGTATGCAACGCCTGGTTGAGCGCTTCTACCTCCCCGAGCCGGGGGCGTTTCAGACCGTTCTGAAGGGGAGAGCCAGCTATTGGGCCGGCCCCTCGGTTGATGCGACGGGGCACATTGGCTACCTGCTGCACGGCATAGCCCCGGAGGAATACGCCCGGGAGATTGAGGCGTGTGCCCACTATCTCCAGCGCACCCAGGAGGAGACGGGAACCTGGCAGGGGCGGTGGTTCCCCTCGGTCATGATCACGACCTTCTATGCGGTGCGGTTGCTGTGCCTGTTCAAGCATGCCTACCTTGAAGCCATCCGGAGGGCCAGCAGCGCTATTCTGGCCGCGCAGGTGGACGACGGCTCGTGGAGCCATTCGGTCATAGAGACCTCCGCGGCGATGCTGACGCTAGCGGCCGCGGGGCTGAAGACCCCCGCGCAAGACCGTGCCCGAACGTGGTTGCTCTCGCAGAAACGCACCCATGGGTGGCGCGGCGAACCGGTGCTCTACTACTGGTTTGAGATGGAGGAGGGACAGCGCACGTTCTTTGACCACTGCACCGACAAGGGCAGTATCACCACCGCGTGGGCAACGCTGGCGCTCAAAACCTGAGTGCTGGTGATGATATCGGATCAGGGAAGAGGGGAGCAAGGGTCATATTCAGGAAAGAAAGAAGGAAAACCATGCACAAAAAAGTCGTGCTGATTGCTTCTGCCAAGGATTTTGCCGCGAGTTCTTCTCGATACAGTTCCCCCCTTGCTCCCCCGATGGCGCTGCTGTGCCTGGGGTCGTACCTGACGTCCCATGACGTTCCTGTGGAACTGATTGATGTTCAGATGGACTTCGGCCTTGCCCTGACGACGGAGGCCACGGAGGTGGTCTGTCAGCGGGTGGTTCGGCACCTGTGCGACGAGGCTGATACGCTGCTCTGGATTGGTATATCGGAAATCACCAGTATGGGGAACGGGGTAGCCCTGGCCCGCCACATCCACGCGGCGCTGCCCGAGGTTCCTCTCATCTTCGGGGGCTACTTCCCCTCCACCAACTACGAGCGGCTGCTGCTCGAAAACCCCGCCATCACCGCTATCGTCCGCAGCGATGGCGAAGATGCGGCGCTCCAGATAAGCCGGTGTCTCGCCCAGGGGCGGACCTTCCCGACCGACCAGATTCCCAACCTGGCCTGGCGGGAAGGGGGGGAGGTGCGGACCTCGCCGTTCCGACCAGTGCCGCTCACCGACCTGCCCATCCTCGATTTTACCTTGCTGCACCACCGCAGCGCCTACCAACTGATTGACCTGGTGACGTCGCGGGGGTGTCCGTTCAAGTGTACCTACTGTCTGGAAAAACATATGCGTCCCTATGCGACCTATGCGCCCGAATGGGTGGCCGCGCAGTTGGAACACCTGGAGACGCTGCCAGAGCTGCCCAACAACATCTTTGTCTATGACCCGGTGTTCGGGTTGAGCCGCAAGCAAGCCCTGGAGATGAGCCGGGTTATGGGAGGGCACCGCTTCTCCTACACCGTCGAAAGCCGCGTGGATGTGCTGCACCCGGAGGTCATACCAGCGCTGCAACAGGCAGGGGTGGAGATGATCTACTTCGGGCTAGAATCGGCCAGCACTTCGACCCTGCTGCGGATGCAGAAGGTGCTTTCGGAGCGCAGCGCCGGGGTCTATCTTCGCAAGGCCCGCGAGGTGCTCGCGGCCTGTTTCGAGCACAATGTCACCCCGCTCATCGGCTTTATGCTCAACTTCCCAGGGGATACCGAGGCCGACTACCAGGCGTCTGCGGCGTTCGTCCAGGAGCTTCTTCAGCTTCACCAGGAGGTCACGGCGCGGACGGGCATTCCGACCGGGTTTCTCACCCTGGGCGGCTCGACCATCGTGTTCGATGGGAGTGTCCTGGCCGAGCAGGTGCGTGCAGAGACGGTCTTTCCGCACCTGGTGTTGCAGGATGAAACGGCGGTGGGGACGCGAAATGTGCTTTCGGCCTCGCCCGAAGTTGACCCCGACCTGACCTACGAGTACCAGGTCAGGATATCGGCCCACGAGGGCGTCACCCCGCTGGCGGCGGAGCGGCAGCGCTCCTATGCGGGCTTCTCGCTCGACCACTTTGTGAAGGAGCACCCGGAGGTGCGAGACTCCGAGCAGGTCATCATTCCCAGAAACCGGAGGCGGAAAGGGGAGGTGGTGGTGTCGGGGGAGCATCGTTCACCTGCACCCGCACCCGCGACCCGTCGTTTTCGGCTGTACAATGTGGGCATCCCCAAGACGGGAACGACTTCGGTGGCGGCGCTCTTTCGGCAGCACTACCGCGCAGCGCACGAGTATCAGTTTCAGGAAACCGTGGAGCACGTGACTGCCTGGCACAACGGGATGATTTCGCCCGGCGCATTCAGGGCATTTCTGCTTCGACGGGATGTTGAAGGTGCCCTGGAAGTAGATTCGGCCAGCTTCAATCACTACTACCTGGATATTCTCATTGAGGAGTTTCCAGACGCCCGGTTTGTCTTCACCGTGCGCGACTGCTATTCGTGGCTGGATTCCTACGTGAATATGCTGCTGCGATGGCGCAGGCACCTGGAGGCCAGCGGGACGGAGGTTCCCCGCTGGCAGGCGGAGTATGGGCGGCTTCAGTTTGGCACGTTTGACCCGCAGGTGTTTGCGTCGGCGGAGGCGCTCCGAGCGCACCTCCCGGAACTGGCCGACCGCTTTCTCCAGTGTTGGGGGGACTATAACCGGCGGGTGCTGGCGCTGCTGGCGCTCCTGCCCCAGGATCGCACGCTCATTCTGCGAACGAGCGAACTCTCTGCCCCACTCTCCCTGAGCCGTCTGGCGGACCTTTCGGGGGTTCCCACCGAGACGCTGGCGGCAAGGGATGGTCACGGCAACCGTGCTCCTCAGAAGCTCGACACGTTGAAGCTCATCGGGCGGGCCAGGCTCGAAGAGAGTGCTGCTCGCCATTGTATGGACGTGATGGAGCAACTCTTTCCGGAGCCAGCTTACCACCTGGACGCCCGGCTGCCCCACGCGGGGAGGGCGTATGTCCATGGGAGCACCTGGGGCCGGCTGGCCCGCCTGGTGGGGGAGAGCACTACGCCGCAAAGTCCGACAGAACCCGGTCTACCTGGGAACCATAGCTCTCCCCGAACAGGTTCAGGTGGTTGAGCAGGTGGTAGAGATTGTACAGGTCGCGGCGCTCGGGGTAGCCGGGGGGGAGGGGCCACGTTTCCTGATAGGCCTGGTAGAAGCGTGCGCCGAAGCCACCAAATAGCTCCGTATAGGCCAGTTCCGCTTCACGGTCGCCGTAGTAGACCGCCGGGTCAATGATAGCCGGGGCGTGGTCCGGCCCCGCCATCACGTTGCCTCCCCACAGGTCGCCGTGCAGGAGCGAGGGGCACCGTTCGACTCCGCCGAGCCACTGTCCCACCTGTTCGATGACTCGTTCCAGTTTGCGCTGCCGACTGGAGGGGAGCCGGCGGTTTTGCTGCGCCAGTTCCATTTGTGGGCGGAGCCGCCGTTCGGCAAAGAAGCGGACCCAGTCCGTATCCCACCCGTTATACTGGGGCGTACTGCCGATGTAGTTGTCGTGGTCCAGGCCATAGGCGGGGGGGGTTCTGGGAGACGTTCCCTTCTGGTGGAGCAGGGCAAGCTGTGTTCCGAGGGCGGCATGGTCAATGCGCCCACCCGGGGGACCTTCCAACCACTCCATCAGGATGTAGGCCGGGCGGTCGGTGGTGGATTCTGCGGCGGCTAGCACGGTGGGCACCCGCACGGTGCCGGTTGCCTGGAGCAGCTTCAACCCTTCGGCTTCGGTCTGGAACATCCGCGGGAGGGGTTGGGCGTTCCACTTCACAAAGTAGACTCCGCGGTCTGTTTCCAGGCGCAGGGCGTGGTTGATGCACCCTCCCCCCACTCTCCGCGCTCCCCGGATGGGGGTGGCGTCACCTGCGTCACGGAGGGCGTGAGCAACCGGTTCGGTCAGCGATTGTGGGAGCATGGGCTACACCCCCTCGTGCTCACGGATGTGCGACAGCAACCCCTGACATCCCTCCACCACTCGCTGGTAGACCGACTCGAAATTGTCGTGGTAGTAGGGGTCTACAACATCCAGGGGACCGCCCGAGGGAGCAAACTCCAGCAGGCGCGGCACCTGGACCTCGTTCAGTCGCAAGATATCCGCGACGTTTTCGGCGTCCATGGCCACAACGTAGTCGTAGACCTCGAAGTCGCGGCGGCGGAGCTGTTGGGCCCGCTTGTTGCTGTTCAGCCCGACCCCGTGGGTCTTCAAGACTGCCTGGGTGCCCGGGTGGGGGCGCTCGCCAACGTGCCAGCTTCCGGTCCCTGCCGAAGCCACTTCGAAACGGTCGGCAAGCCCGGCTTCCTCCACCAGGTGTTGGAACACCGCCTCTGCCATCGGGGAGCGGCAGATATTACCAGCACACACCATCAGGACTCGAATTTTCTGGTTGGTACTCATGTTCCCCTCTCGATATCAGCGATAAATGAGCCGTGATGAGCGCCAGGTCAGGGTAGTGGCTCATCTTCTATCCTGTCACTGCTATTATACCTTACCCTGCAACCCCCATTCCCCCCGCTCCAGCAGTCCACGGGCAGCCTCTATCACCTGGTCAGTTGAGAGCGCGGCCATACACGCTGGCGGATCGGTTGCGCGGGGGCAGGCGCGAAATATCCCGCAGGGAGCGCACCAGAGGCCGGCATGGAGGACCCGGTGGCGCTCCTGGTCTCCCCAGGGGCCGAAACGGTCGGCGCTGCCCGGCCCGAACAGGTGCAGGGTGGGTGTGGCCTGACTGACCGCCAGGTGGAGTGGGCCGCTGTCAACCCCCATCACCAGGGTGGCCATTCCGAGCAGGGCAGTCAACTGCCCGATGGTTGCGGTGCCGACCATGGTCAGGGGAGGATGGTGCAGCAGTGCGGCGATGTTCTGGACCAGCGTTGCTTCGCCCGGCCCACCCGTCAGGAGCACCCGGAGGGGATAATGGGTGGTCAGGGTGTTGATGACTGCGGCCCACCGCTCCGGTAGCCAGAGCTTGGCGGGTCCGCCGGTGCCCGGGTGCAGGATGAGCAGGGGCGGGGTGGTGCGCTGCGCTGTCGGGTCGCGGAGCAGGCCATGCTGCGCAAGCCAGCCAGCAGACCAGTCTCTATCTGCGGGAGATGGGAGGAAGACCAGCGGGGGAGGGGGAGCAACAATGGTTTCGGGTTTCTTCCCCACCCCTGCCCTCACGATGTCCAGGGCTTGACGGGTCACGTGCTGCGAGGGGTTCCAGGGCAGCGCAGTGGTCAGGAAGGGGCGACATTCGGGCACGGCGTGGCCCACGCGGCGGGGGATACCTGCCAGCAACGCCAGCGCTGCCCCCCACCAGTGGTCGTCTCGCAGCAGGAACACGGTGTCGAAGGTTCCGGCCCGGAGCAGGGCAGCGCTATGGAACAGGTAGAGGTAGGGCCGCAGCCATGACCGACGCGGGGACAGGGTCCCACGCTCGAAGCCCGGAAAGGGCAGGGTCAGCAGGACATTGATGTCGGGATTGCGGGACAGCACCGGCACAGACCAGGGACCGACCAGGGCGACTATGGTGGCGTGCGGGTGGTGTTTGCGCAGGGTTCGCAGGGCTGGCGTGGCCAGCAGCACGTCGCCCAGATGGTCGGGCTTGATGAGGAGGATACGGCGGGGAGCGGGGAGGGGGGATGAGACGCGCCGTACGAAGAGGTTCCCGACTGCTGCGAGGGACGTGAGCAGGATGCGGCGGAGCAAAGAACGAACCATAGTAGCAGCTTATTATAGCATATCCTCCTTTCCTCTGGTCTCCCGGCTCACGACAATGTGTCAAGTTCCTCTTGCGTGAGGCCGGTGTACTTCATCACAAAGGCCGGGTCCATCCCATCAGCCAGCATGCTCCGAGCGATGTCCCGGTGTCCCTCCTCGCGCCCCTCC
>DAOTUF010000051.1:0-4273 GCA_034437495.1 Chloroflexaceae bacterium
GGCTGTCGCTTCGGCGATAAGCGGAGCATGCGTAGTCCCCTGGGCACGGGGCAAGTGGCTTGTTGTGCGGACTTCCGTGGGGAGCGCACGCAAGAAGCCGCCGCGCTTTAGCGCGTGCGGAGTGTCACGCACGGGAAGCAGCCGCATCGAGTCGCCCCCATCTCGTAGATCGGGTTGCGCGGGATGCCGTGCCTGGCCTGCCGCTCAATGAGATCGGTCTGGTGGTCTGCCGACAGCAGCGGATCTGCCGCAATCAGGTCGGCCACCCATTCCAGGCGCAGGTAGCGCCGATGCAGCTGCCAGATATCTCGCAGCCGCATCTCAACGAGGGGGCGATGCAGCCAGCACCAGAACCTTGTATCAAATTCCCAGGCGGGTGCAGTAGCACGGGCGTTGCCGCTATGTCCCTCGTCGCGCCGCACCCCGTTGGTCAGCAAAACCTGGTCGTGATGGGACAGGAGCTTCCGAATGTGCTCCCGTGTCGGAACAATTTTGAGCATCTGAGAACAGAACTGGGCCTTCCGCGAGGGGAACAGCCCCTTGTGGCGCACCAGTTGCCAGAAATTCCGTTCGGGATAGATAGTCTCGATGGGATGGACCTCCCGCGAGAGCATCGCAACATAGGCCAGTGTCAGGTCATCCTCGTTGCCAGTATCGCAAAAGGTGGCGCGAATCCGCTCCCGCTCCACGCCACTTTCGTGGACGAGCCAGAGCAGCAAGGCGGTGCTATCCTTGCCTCCTGATATCCCCGCGTGAACGAGATCAAAGGCATCGAGGTCATAGCAAAACATCGGGATACTCCCTGAACCGCGCCACCCCATCAGGCAGCGCCAGATTGTCTTTGGCATAGAGCGCCGCCCCTGCTGCCCGTGCCTGCCTGGTGAGCGCCGCGACCCAGTCCCATTCAGGCTGCAAAGCTGCGGCTCTGGTACGGGTCTGCGCCCCGATGACGACCCAGGCCACCCGCGCTATGTCGGGTATGTCGGGTATGTCGGGTTTCGGGTCGGACGATACCCGATACCCGATACCCGAAGGTGACGCTCCAGCAGCGGCTCGCACGAGAGCCAGACCACCGACGCCTCCAGGTGCGGCGCGACCTGGGCAAACGCATCGGCGCGGGCCTGGGTGTCCACGGTTGCCCCGACCCAGGCGTTCGTCGGGAACGATTGCCCGATGAGCCGCTGAGGGTTCTTCGTGAGCAGCAGGAAGGCCCACTGCGGTGCAGCCCGTATCGCCGTCAGCACCGCGTCAATCCAGGGCTGCGGCACCCACTCGCCGAACAGGTCGCCTGCCGAGACGGTGAAGACGAGCCGCTGCGTCAGCGACGCCCCCGCAGACCATCGCTGCGAACGGGGAACGGCCAGCCGCTCAGGGTGGAGCGCTGGCGCAAAGGAGTGGCGAAAGCGATGGGCCATCGCACGGGCGTAGCAGTAGGGGCAGGCGTGCAAGCATCCTGTGACAGGGTTCCACGACCAGCCCGCCCACCCGACGCTGCCGTTCGACTGGCGATTGAAGCGCAGTCTGGTCGAAGCAGGAGCCGAAGCCAGCGCTTCGTGCTGCTGTTCAGGCGTGAGCGCGTTCCAGGTTGATAGAGATATCGAGTTCATCGCAGCCCCGCGTGTTTTTTGTAGCTCCACCAGATATCCTGAGCCGTTTCGTTTCGCGGTTCCCGCCCCGTCTCCAGGCAATCCTGGACTTCCTGCCGCGCCATCGCCTCGGTCACTTCCGCCCGATAGCGCTGTATCTCCTCCAGCATCGCCTGGAACGCCGTTTCGTTGATCATTGCTTTCCCTCCAGAATGATACTTTTTGGCTCGAAAGTATCATTTACCGACCCCAAATTGAACGTGAGTACCATTTGCCCACGCAAAGCCATCAAAAGCCTGCCAAGCCAGTTCTCGCCCTCGCCCCGACAGACGCCCCAGAAGATGTCGCCCCAGTGGTTGCCCTCAACCAGGAGCGCGTCCCCCGTTGAGAGGAGCGCGGCCCGAAGTTCTGGATGGGAGAACTTCCGAACGAGCACCTGGCGCATCACGTCAACTCTGACCGCCTTCCAGTCGGGCCGCAGCCCTGGGAGTTTGCCCAGACGCTTTGCCTCGACAGACGGTAGATATCGTCTTGTATTCGTCGAATAACCCCAGTCAGCCTTCGCACCTCCGCCACCAGCGCAGGGATATCCTGACGGGCGCAGGCGATGAACTGGGCATCCTCAACCCGTTCAAACTGACCGCGGAGACCAGAATGAGTTGGAGTAATATCGTAGCCACAGTCCCCGCCGCCCCGCTCCACCACCGACCACGACCCCATCGTGGCCGCGTTGTACCGTGCTTCTATCGCCTGCAATTGTTCCTCGTTCACCATTCCCCTCCTTCAGACGCCGTGAGCGCCGTTTTGAGCGCCGTTCCCTCTCAACCTGACCCCTGGGTCGGATTATCCTCCTCACGCCCCTTGTTGGCCTTCTCAGCACATCTGGGAGACACCCCAGAGTGACATTGCTCCCAGACGCCGTGAGCGCCGTTTTGAGCGCCGTTCCCTCTCAACCTGACCCCTGGGTTGGATTACCTTCCTCACGCCCCTTGCTGGCCTTCTCAGCGTGTCCAAAAAGCGTCCCAAAATAACCAGACGGCGTGAGTGCCATTCCCTCTCAACAGCCGCTTCCTCACGCCGCTGCCTGCTCCTCCCACGCCCACGCTTCGCGTACCACGGCCATTCGCCCGCCCTCTTCGAGCGTACACGCCGCCGTCTCTTTCCCATCGGGGGACCGCGCCTGCCAGCGGTTGGGCGTGCCTTCCCCGACGAGGACCCATTTCCACCCGTCGGGCAGGTGCGTGGGAACTATCGTATTCGCCTGGTCGGGCGGCCTGTTCTCAGATTGGCAGCCGTCTTGTGTTTTTGCTGGCTGGTCAGATGCGGCCACGGTCTCCGCCTGCTCCTGTGACCACGCATCGGGACCGAAGAGCGAAGGCGTATCGGTGAAAAGCTCCTCACCCGCCACCCGCGGCGCAGGACCATTGCGTTCCTGGACAGGATGGGAGACAGCCTGCTTCTGCCCCTGCTCCAGGCGAGCCAGGATATCCGACCAGGAAAGGGAATGAAACACCGTCGTGCTGGTCAGGTCGAGACCCTGCGCCGCTTCGATTTCCCCCACCACAAACCAGCGAACAAACTCCATCACCCCGTTTCGTTCCCGCTCATCCGCAATGCGCTGCGCCTGGCGGTAGGCCAGCTCAAACTCGCCGTGCTCGACCAGCGTGACCACCAGATTGCCCAGGACCGTAGCATCGCCCTGCACTCGACCCGCCAGACGCTTGCCCGCGGCCACCAGGTCGGTATCAGCGAGCGCGTTCGGGTCCACGCCCTGCTCACCAGGAGGCAGCGCAAAGCCCTGACTGCGTTCCTGCTCAAGCAGTTCAGCGAACCGCACCAAACAGGCAGGGCGGTTGATCGCGGTCGGTGCTGGTGCTTTTTTTGCGACTTTTGGCATTGATACTCCTTCTGCCTGAAGACCTTGCTGCCAGGTGTGACCCAGGTGTGACCGAGGTGTGACCGAGGTGTGACCCAGGTGAGATCTAAAGGTGTGACCTGATTTATACCTTTAGAAAGAGAAATATACACCCTTGAATTTCAAGGTTACACCTATATTCGTCATTTCTCTACATGCGCGCGAGAAAAATTTTTTACACACCCCCCAGAGATGTGTGTGTGTTTTTTTTCTCGCGCGCATGTGGGGCCGTGCAAAAATAGGTGTTCCCTCAATGTTGAACAACCTTTTTTGCCCACTAGAAAGCCTTAAATCAGGGCACACCTTTAGATCACACCTCGGTCACACCTCGGTCACACCTCGGTCACACCTGGGTCACCCTGGTGAAAATCTTGTTCTGGTCAGGTATGAGGATTCCATCCTTCCAGAATAGAAACAGGAATTTTAAGCACCCGTGCTCTTTGTCCATTTGAAATGGTGGCAGATGCAGTTGATACCCGTTTGATGTTCCCGTCTTTGCTCTTTTCATCGTTTGGTATGATCCACTTCCGTTCCGCCCAGGTGCCTCCATACTGCTGCACCGCGTTCTCGGTGCGGGTATAGGTGCGGATCTGGGGGGCTGTGGAAAGAACGCGCCAGAAGTTATCAGAATGGCGTTTGCAGGCAAGGAGCTTGCCATCGAGCCAGCGCTCCTCCCATCCTTCGGGCGGTACGTAGCCGGCAAATCCATCGTTGGTCCGGGATTGAATGAGCATCATCAGCAGCGTCTCAAACGCCTGGACTGCGGGATCGG
>DAOTUF010000052.1:0-19059 GCA_034437495.1 Chloroflexaceae bacterium
GGAGGGGCCGACCGGGTGGTACTGACGGATTCGGTGTGCCAGGGAAGCGAGACGATAAAGCGACTGCCCTTTTCTGGCTCGCTCTCCACCGTGACACTGCCACCGTGCATCTCGGCCAGGCGAGCTACCATCACCAACCCCAGGCCGGTCCCGCCATAGTGACGCGAAAGCTTGCTGTCTATCTGGATGAAGGGTTGGAACAGACGGGGGATGTCTTGAGGCGCGATGCCTATCCCCGTGTCCCAGACGGTCAGGTGAACCGCGTTGCGCTCCCGGTCGCCCACGACCTCCAGTCCGATGTGTCCGCCTTCGGGGGTGAATTTGATCGCATTGCTCAGCAGGTTGACCAGCATTTGCTTGATACGGCGCTCGTCCCCCCGGATTTCCGTAACCGAAGCGTCAAAGGTTTCCGAAACAGTGATGCGCTTCTTGATGGCGCTCTGTCGGATGAGCCGCAGACTGGCCTGGCAAATCGGCTCAAGGGCTTCGTTCTGGATTTCCAGTTCGATTTTGCCCGCGCCGATTTTGGCCAGGTCCAGGATATCGTTAATCATGGCGAGCAGGTGGCGGCCACTCTCTTCGATACTGCGCAGTGAGGTGCGCTGCCGGTCGGTCAGGGAGCCATAGACCCCCTCCTGGATGGCTTCCGAAAGCCCCAGGATGGCATTCAGGGGGGTGCGCAGTTCGTGGCTCATACTGGCGAGAAACTCGTCCTTGAGTTGGGAGGCGCGGATCAGTTCGGCGTTGACGAGCTTCAGGTCGCTGGTGCGCTCGCGGAGCATCCGCTCAATCTGCTTCCGCCGCGTGACCTCCGCCTGGAGCAGCGCGTTCGCCCGCGAAAGCTCCGCGGTGCGTTCGGCAACCCGAGTCTCAAGTTCGTTGTGCGCCCGCCGCCGCTTTTCTTCGATGCTGGTACGTTCGGTCACGTCGCGCAGGGTGGCGACCATCGCGGTTCCCTGGCGGTGGGGAATCATCGTAACGGTCAGGTCCATGGGGACCACCGTGCCATCGGCGCAGCGGAATTTCTGCGCTTCAAAGACGGTTCCGTATACGTCAAGCTGGTCGAGCATAGTTTGGGCTGTGTGCCGGTGCCCATTATCGGGTGGGAAGAGCACCGAAAAGTGCTTCCCAATCAGGTCCATCGGGCGATAGCCGAGCATATGGGAGGCGACCGGGTTGACATTGAGAATCTTCCCGCTCTTCCCATCCCCGATGATAATCACGTCGAGCGAGTCGTGGAAGACCGCGCCGAATTTTGCTTCGGACTCGCGCAGGGCCTCGCTTTTCTGCTTGCATCTGGTGTTGTCGCGCTGCTGCACTAGAAAGCCCCGCAGTTCCCCCAGAGCATAGGGAACCACGGTGAAGATGAACCACTGGGTCTGGCTCTCGGGCAGCGGTGCGCCCATCTCCGGAAGAGAGGGGGACGGGGAGGGGCGCGAGATTTCAAAGCTCCCATAGTCGCGCTCACCGTCCAGCACGGCCCGAACCTCGCGGATGATTTCGGCTCGCGCTGGCTCGGATGCTGGCAGGATGGTTTCCAGGAAGCGGGTAACAGGCTGCCCCGTGCCTGCACCCGCTTCCTCGTCTGAATGACCTGGATGGCTGGCATATATCCGTTTCCAGGAGGCATTGACAAAGCAAATCGTTCCCGCACAGTCAAGAACGGCCAGACCATCCGGCACGATGTCAAAGATGCTCCAGAGGGTATCCGTATACAGGTTGTCAGGCATATCAGGCATATCAGGCATAGTTGCTATCTCCTCCCATGTTCGTGAGCGGTGAGAGCGCAGAGCACGATGGCCCCGGGCGCGGGGAGCTTCACGTCCCGTGCCTGGTGGTCTTCCGTCCCTCCGTGAACATCGTGATGACCCGGGCCGGGTGAAATTCGTGGGCTTTGCACAGCCCCTCGGTCAAGAGCGTGGCTCGTCCCAGGTCGCTCCCTCCCCGCACGGCGATGGCACCGGCGCGTTCGGCCCGTTCCACCGTATCGTCGCTCGAACCTTCATCAACCACGATGACGATGCTGGTGAACTGTCGGGCATATTGAACAGCTTGCTCAATGTAGAGCGCTTCGTTGCAGGCAGGGATGATAATGGCAAGCTCCGGGATGGTCTCCTGCGTTGGTATCGGGCAGTAGAGGGTCGAGTCTGGTTTCATCATATGGTCAACCTCTGGCGGGTACTTGTAGTCCAGGGGCTTCGCTGGCTCAGAACTGCCCGCACAATGGTAAGAAATTCATGGCGCGTGGTATCCCTGGGAATACAGCAAGCCGCTCCCGCGTGGATGGCGGCTTGCATCTGGTCAGGAGGAGTATGCATGGCCACGATGATGACGCTGGTTTCAGGAGAGACCTGCTTGACCGCGCGAGTGGTTTGCAGGCCGTCCATTTCTGGCATCCGAATGTCAATGAGGGCCAGGTCTGGTTGGAGCAGGCAGCAGAGGTCTCGGGCTTCGGCTCCGCTGGTCGCCTCCCCGATGATATCCAGGCCGCGGGTTCCTTCGAGCATACGACGAAACCCTTCTCGGGCAAGCTCCTGGTCATCAACGATAACCAGCCGGGCCGGGAGGGACAGCATTTTCGCGGCAGTCGTCGTTTTCATGTGCATGATGTGTTTCGTGCTCCGGTGCCTGTGGGACCAAATAGACGTATACCTGAACGTTGAGTCGAGAAGCTGACCCGGATACGCTTCAACCGGGTCTTAACCAGGGTATGCTATGAGTATACGCCTGGAGGGGGGAAACTGGCGTCTGCCATCTGGGTATGTCTGACTACGCCATGTGGCGTATCTCTCCGACCCAGGATAGCAAGGGGGAGGGTGGGTCCCGGGCAGAAGCGAGCACGGGCAGGCTAATCGCGGCCCCGCCAGAGCGCTAACCCCAGGAACAGCGCCGCAACGATTGCCCCGAGGGCCCCCATCACAATCAGCACGGCTTGCATAGTGCCGCCCAACCCGCCAATGCTCTGCGCCACGGTAATGAGGCCCAGAAACAGGATAATGGAGGCCAGCACGATGGACAAACCGAGATAGTTGGCTGCACTGACAAGGGCGCGTGAGAGGTGGCGCAGCTCCAGTTCACGGGTCTGCACCTCCAGGCTGCCCTTGTTGAGCCGCCGCAGGACATTGCCAATGTGCTCAGGGAGGCCAAGCGCTTCCTGCCCGATGTCGCGGCCACGGTTGAGGACCTGAGACCCGATGGAGGAGAAAGAAAACTGCTCGGCAATGGTCTGTTCCACAAAGGGCCGCGCAATTCCGAAGACGTCCAGGTTCGGGTCCAGGTGCAGGCCAATCCCCTCCATCATCATGAGCGCCCGCAGCAGGGTGGCGACCGGCCCCGGCATCGTCATCCGGTGGCGGCGAACGATAGCAAAGAGTTCCCCCCCCGTCACGTGCATCGATATCTCGCTCAGGGGCAGACCCGCCATGCTTTCAATGAGGATCTGGATATCGCGCCGAAGCTGCGGGGTGATATCCTGACGGTCCACGATGCCCATCCCCTCCAGCGCCCGCAGCGCGTTTTCGGGGTCGCGCCGCGTAATCGCCATAATGAGGAACATGATCTCGTGGCTCATCTCGCGCCCGATGATGCCCACCTGCCCGAAGTCTACCGCTCCGACGACCCCGCCCGGCAGGGCAAAGAAGTTGCCCGGGTGGGGGTCGGCATGAAAAAAGCCGCTGAAGATTTCGCGCAAGATAAACCGCGTGACCGTGCGGGCAAGCGCGATACGGTCGATGTCCATCTCCTCCAACCGCTCCAGGTTGGTAATCTTCGCCCCGAACAGCCGCTCGGTAGTGAGGACGCGGGTGCTGGTGTGGTCAGCATAGGTGATGGGGATGTGAACCATCGTGTTATCGGCAAAGATTTTGCGCAGCCTTTCTGCATTGTGCCGCTCGCGCTGGTAGTCCAGTTCGCGCCGCAGGGTGGTGCTAAATTCCCAGGCCAGTTCAACCAGGTTATACTGCTCGCCCAGGGCGGTCCGTTCCTGGGCCAGGGCGGCCAGGTCAGCAATAATCTCCAGGTCCATTTCAATCATCGAGGCAATATCGGGCCGCTGCACTTTGACCGCCACATGGGAGCCATCGGGCAGGATGGCCGCATGCACCTGCCCCAGGGAGGCCGCAGCCAGGGGGGTTCTGGTGAAGGACCGGAAGAGTTGGGGCAGGGGTTTGCCCAGTTCGGCTTCGATGATGGCAATGGCTTTGTCGGAGGAGAAGGACGGCACGGTATCCTGGAGCTTTTCCAGTTCTTTGAGGAACTCCGGCGGCACCACGTCCGGACGGGTGCTGAGAAACTGCCCGATCTTGATAAACGTGGGTCCCAACTCGATCAAGACCTGGCTCAGGCGTTCGGCCACCCCAACCGGCGGCGGCGGAGGCGTCTTCACGACCAGGCGGCGCGGCAGGGAGAGCAGGGCGGTCAGTCCCAACTCGCCCAGGAGGTAGCCAAAACCGTGGTGAGCTAGCACCTGGACAATCTGGCGGTAGCGCCCCAGGTGGCGCGTCTGACGAACGAGAGGAAGCATATTACCCCCGGAATTTCAACAGCGAAAGGACGATTGGCCACAGGTGCGGCCAGAAGATAATACCCCCGATGATAACCGAGGCCAGCGCACACAGCAGCACCGCCCCGGCTGCCACATCCTTGGCGATGCGGGCCAGCGGATGGTAGTCGCAGGTGACGAGATTGACCGTGACTTCCAGGGCCGTGTTCAAGCCCTCGCCGGCCAGCACCAGGGTGATGGTCAGTACCAGGACGAGCCACTCGCACCGCTCCAGGCGTACCAGAACCCCCAGAGCCACCGCACAGGCCCCGAGCAGAACGTGGATACGGGCATTGCGCTGCGTGCGCAACAGATAGCCCAGACCAGCAAACGCATAGGCAAACGAGGCAAGCAGAGCCTTCATACCTGGGTGATTATACTCGATCCTGCGATTTCGGGGTATAATGAGTGGGCAACGGCCCACGAGCAATCGGAACAAGCAAGAAAACGCAAAGGAATACGTATGCGAATGATTATCGTCCGCCACGGCGAAAGCGAGTGGAATAAGATTCATCGGTATCAGGGGCAGCTCGATGCGCCCCTCTCGGAACTGGGCGTGCGCCAGGCCCACGCGCTGGCAGAACGACTGCGCCACGAACAAGTCGCGGTATGCTACACCAGCCCGCTCCAGCGGTGTTCCCACACGATGGAGATTATCGCGGCGCTCCACCCCGAGGTGCCGGTGCACCGGGACGACGACTTGATGGAGATTCACCACGGAGACTGGCAGGGCAAGTTTGCCGACGAGGTGATGGCGCAGTATGGGGAGGGGTTGGAGGAGTGGCGGCGTCACCCGATGCGGTCGCAGATGCCCAATGGGGAGAGCTTCAGCAACGTGCTCCGGCGCACGCTGGCGTTCAAGGAACGGGTGCTCGCGGCCCACCGGGACGAGGCGCGGGCGGTGGTGGTGAGCACCCACGATGTCATCATCAAGATTCTGATTGCCGATGTGCTGGAGATGAACATGGACGGTATCAATCGTATCTGGCTCACGAACGGCAGCATCAGCATGATTGACTATCGGGAAGATATGCCCTACCTCGCGACCCTGAGCGAGTTCTGTCACCTGGGCGATATGGCGGTCCCCTACGGAGGGCAGAAGGCGTTGTAAGGGCATTGGGAGCGGCATTGCCACGAAGCCTGCATCAGCCACCCGGCTCCAACCCATTCTGCCTGAACCTGGTCGCTATTGTTCCTGATGCCTGTTCGGGGAGTGCAGGGAGACACCGGTGGCGCTTCTTTGCGCCCCCGGCCCCTCTCTACTCCTCCCCTAACCAGTGGTTAACCTGGTTAACCAGCTCTTTGCGCAATTCAAACGCTCTTCTGCTATTTGTCATCGCACCGGCATAGTTCATCAGGGTGATGGCCTCGCCGGTGTGGAGCCGCAGCACGGCGTTCCACCCGATGATATCCCCGTCGCTCCCCTCTACCTCCTCAACGTGTGCCCGTTCGACAGTATGCAAGGAAAAGTGCTGCTCTGTTGAATTTCCCAGGAGTTTTTGTTTCTGCTCCGTGAGTTGGTCCGTCTGACGGTCGAAGCTCCAGACCTCTGTGGAGGGTGACGCAAACAACACCCATCCTGCGACCGCAAGAAAAAAGATGACCCAGTAGGCCGAAACACACACGGGAGCAACGAAAAGGAGTACCGCGCCCGGAATGAGAGCCAGCGCAGCAACAATTCCTGCCATATTGACCACATTGGTCTCCCGCCTGAGCACCAGCCTGGTGGGGGTGTGCTCCACAACCTCAAGCCGCATTGACGCCTCCTGCTTTGCCGATACAAAGTTTCCTGACGCAGATTTGAAGATACGCCACTTCCTATCATATCATACCACACCCGTCCGCTCACGAGCGGGCCACCCGCGCCTGGAAGCGGCGCAGGAACCACCCTAGCAGAACAGCCATATAGACCACCCCCGCCAGCAGGAAGGGCCAGAACACCCCGCCCTCCCAGGCAGTCCAGAAGGCTCTGGCAGGCCAGTAGCTTGGCAGGATGCCAAAGAGCACCTGCCAGCGCGATTCGATGAAGAAGGCCGCCAGCGGACCGAGCATCAGGATACCGAAGCCCTTCATCAGCGCCAGACCTTCGAGCTTGTTGCCGGCAAAGGCCGCCAGGAACATGGTCAGGAGCGGAGCTATCATCCCTCCCACCAGCGCAATCGGGATGATGGCGGGCATCAGGGCCAGGTCCAGCAGGCCAGTAAGCGGGAGCATCGCCAGGATGTAGACCACACTGAACAGCACCGCCATCCCGACGCGGTAGGCAAGGTAGCCCTCCAGCGAGAGGGGCGTGACCCGCAGCGCGGTCAGGGTGTTGTCGTCGCGCTCATCCAGCAGCAGCAAGCCCATCACCACCCCGAAAATCAACGGGATTTCCAGGATAAAGAAGAAGCTGAGGATGAGCGCATAGTAGGGTTCCAGGTCGAAGGCGTAGCGTTCGGCCAGCCAGGTGGTGATGGACGGCACCAGCAGGCGCACCAGCAGCACCAGCAGCCACGGCACCGTGACGGCATACACCAGCAGCGAGTCGCGCCGGATGTTGCGGATATCGTTCAGGCCAACGGCAGTGAGCACGTGCAGCATCCTGTCATCCCTCCTTTGTTTTCGGTCTCTGGTCTTCTCTGGTCTTCTCTGGCCTTCTCGTTCCTATGACCCCGACTCATCGCGCTCGCATGTGGCGCTCGAACGCCCGGCGCGCCAGCAGCAGCAGCACCCCCACCCATGCGGCCTGGTAGAGGATGGCATAGAGCACCTGCCACGCGGCGATGGGCTGAAAGGTTCCCCGAAGCAGCAGCAGCGTTCCCTGCGTCGGAACCAGGTAGAAGAGCGGGCTTTCCCACCAGCCAGAGAAGTGGATGAGCGGCACGTAGAGCACGAGAAAGTAGAACTGCGAGGGGAGGATATAGCGACTGATGGAGTCGAAGGGGGCAACGGAGATGAACCCGACCAGCAGCGTGAGCAGCGACATCAGGACGATGCCCGTGACCAGGGCCAGCAGGTTGAACCGCAGGCCGTAGCTTGCTAGCGTGACGATGAGCGAGATGACCAGCGCCAGCAGGGTCAGGGTAGCGAGTTTTGACGCCAGGTATTCCCAGAACCGCAGCGGCGAGACCACGAGCGCCGAAAGCGTCCGCTCCTCTTTCTCAAACAGCACCGTACCGGCCATGAAGTAGAACCCGACGACGCCCAGGTCAACGAAGATGACGAATGGCACGGCGATGTCCAGAACGTCCCTGGAGAAGGGACGCAGCAGCACAATCCAGACCAGGGTGAGGAACGCAGCGGCGTAGTAGAACCCATAGCGATGCTGCAAGCGCACGTCCAGGCGGAGGGTTGCAATCAGGCGGCTCATATCAGCTTCCTCCCCGTGACCTGGATGAAGACGCTTTCGAGGGTCGCTTCCTGCGTGTGGATGGTCTCAAGGCGGGCGGTGCGCAGCAGCGAAAGAAACGTCTCGTTGGTTCCCAACCCGTCCAGCGCAAACGTTTGCTGCTCGGTGTGGGCGTGAGCGTCGGTATTGACCAGATATTCAACGCGCACCTGCCGTTCCCCGCTGAGGAGCTTCAAGGCGCGGGGGGTGTCGATGGTGGCGATACGCCCATCCACGAGAAACGCAATGCGGTCGCACAGTTCGTCGGCGTCGGTCATGTTGTGGGTGGTCAGGAAAATTGTTCGTCCCTCCTGCCGCTGCTGACGAATCGTATCCTTGATTTTGCGGGCGTTGACCGGGTCCATGCCCGACGTCGGCTCGTCCAGAAAGATAATCTCCGGGCGATTGAGCAGCGCCCGGGCAAAGTTGAGTCGCATAAGCATCCCCTTGGAAAAGGTGCCGACGCGGGTGTGGGCATCGTCCGCCAGTCCCACCAGGTCCAGGAGGTGGTGGGGGTCTTCGGTGGCTCCCGAGTAGAGCGAGCGGAAGAAGCCCAGGTTTTCCAGGGCGGTGAGCTTGCGGTAGTGGTTGGGAAGCTCAAAGGACACCCCGATACGTTCGTAGTAGTCACCCTTCCAGTCGCGGACTTCGGTGCCAAGCACGCACGCACGCCCCTGGTAGTGCTTGAGCAGGCCAATCAAAATTTTCTGCGTGGTGCTCTTGCCGGCCCCGCTCGGCCCCAGAAACCCGAAAATTTCCCCCTTCTGAACGGTAAAGCTGATAGCGTCTACGGCTTGCTTGCGGCTCCCCCCGTAGGTGAACGACAGGTCTCGGACCTCAATCATAGCATGCGCTTCCTTCATTCCTTATCCTCATCTCTTGCTGCCTGCCTCGTGCTCCGGGTCAGGAGGAACCCCCCCGCTCACCGGGGACTCCCGCTGCTGACGCCGATGATGCCGATGGTTGAGCACGAGCGCGGCGACCCCCACTCCGACCAGCAGCAGACTCACTACCTGAGCCACCCGCAGCGGCCCCAGGTAGAGGCTGTCGGTTCGCAGCCCCTCAATCCAGAAGCGCCCGAATGAGTAGAAGGCGGCATAGAGGAAAAACAGGTCGCCCGGTCGGAGCCTGCGGGTGGGCGACGGGGAGTGAGTGCCGAGACGGTAGTCAATAATGAGCAGTACCCCCACCCCGACCAGGTTCCACAGCGATTCATAGAGGAAGGTCGGGTGGAAGAGCGTGTCGGGGGGATAGTCGGGGGTGCGGTAGGGCGGCAGGCGGTAGGAGGGGTCTATCTGCACCCCGAAGCCCAGGCTGGTCGGCACCCCATAGGCTTCCTGGTTGAAGAAGTTGCCCCAACGCCCGATGGCCTGGGCCAGCAGCAGCCCGGGCACAAAGATATCCACCCACTCCCAGAAGGGGAGGCGCTGCCAGCGGGTGTAGAGCACCGCAGCCACCACCATCCCGATGATGCCGCCATGGATGGCCAATCCCCCCGTGGTGATATTGATGATAGCCCACCCGTCCCCCGCGAACCGCGACCACTCAAAGACGACGTAGTAGGCCCGCGCCCCGATGATACCCAGGACCATCCCGACCATGACCTGGTTCCAGACATGGTCCGGAGCATAGCCGCGTGCTCGGGCCCGGTGGACCGCCAGCCACGCGCCGAGCGTGACCCCGCTCATGATGAGCACCCCGTACCAGCGGATGGTCAGCGGGAGCGCCACCGCCAGCAGCAGCGGGTCGTGCGGAGAAGCAAGCAAGCTTCCCAGGAGCACCACTGCCATCCCCGCTCCGGCCCCGATGAGCGCCCCGGCCCAACCCCGTTCAAGGAAAAGGAAGTGGCCTGACTGCCCGGCCCGTCGGCGTTGGGAGAACCAGGCGCTCCCGAGCATCGCCCCGACACCTCCCCCAACCAGGAGCAGCAGCACGATGATTGGGAGCGCTGTCTTGATGAGGAACGGGTCATCGGGGGGAGTGAGAGCCAGGGAGATCATCGTGGTCATACCCATTTGAATTCCATACTCACTTCACCCACCCTGATACGGTCGCCCGTGCGGAGGGGGTGCGGGACGTGGGCCGGTATCCGCACCTCGTTGATCATCGTTCCATTGGTGCTCCCCTGGTCGGTCAGGAGGTAGATATCATCCTTGAGTTCAATGGTCGCATGGTAGCGCGAGGCGACCCCGCGGTCGTGCTCTGCGAGGTCCAGTTCGGGGTAGTGGTGCTGGCGTGGGTCGCGCCGACCAATGCGGAAGGGAAAGCGGTCGATGCGCATTTCCCAGGTGCCGCGGGGAGACTTGACCGTCAAACACGCCACAAGCGCCCCTCCCAGGGGCATCCCACAGCCAGAGCAGAACCGCGCCCCAGTCTTGTTCATCCGCCCGCAGTGGTGGCAGGGCACACTGTCTGCTGGTTCTGGCGCAGGCGGCGGAGCCGGGGCCGGTGGATGGGCCGGGGGTGGCTGCCGCTGAGGTTGGCGACCAGGCGACGGCTGTCGCGGCTTCTCGCTGACCGGCGGTGGGTGCTGCTCCTTTCGGGTCGGGTCCTTGTAGGGTGTATCCAGGCATTTCATCAACGCCTGCTCCATCACGTCGCAGCTCTGAAACCGTTCTTCGCGCCGGAGGGACATAGCCTTGATGATGACCTTCTCCGTTTCGGGCTTCATCGCCGGGACGAATTTTCGGATATCGCCAGCGCGAGGGGGTTGGAGCGGCACCGGGGGGGTGCCGGTCGCCAGGTGCAGCAGGGTCGCGCCCAGGGCGTAGATATCGCTGCGGGCGTCGGTTTCGGCCTTGCCATACTGCTCCGGCGGGGCATATCCTGCCGACCCCATGGCAATGGTGTCTTGCTTTTTCTGGCCTTTGTGGGTACGGGCCACGCCGAAGTCAATGAGCTTCATCACCCCCAGGGAGGTAATCATGATGTTGGGGGGCTTCAGGTCACGGTAGATGATGGGCGGGGTGCGGGTGTGGAGGTAGTGGAGCACGCGGCAAAGCTGGATGCCATAGGCGATAATCTGCTGCTCGCTCAGGGAAGCCCGGTCGTTGAGCAAGTAGTCTTCCAGGGTTTGCCCATCAATGAACTCCATGACCATCACGGGCAGCCCATCGTGCTCGAAATCGTCGGCCACAACGGGGATGTTGACGTGTTCGAGCGCACTGAGCAGGCGGGTCTCTTGCTCAAAGAGGCGGCGGTTATCTTCCAGTTCTTCGGTCGTGATATTCGGGGGGACCCGCATCTTCTTGAGCGCCCAGGTCGTGCTGTCGCTCAAGCGCTGTGCCCGGTAGACTGCGCCCATTCCCCCGCTGGCAACGTGGTTCAGGACCATGTAGCGGTCGCGGACTCCCTGCAACACCTCGTTGGGTTTGAGAAGCTCTTCTATCATAAATTATGGTTCGATTATGGATGGTATGACACGGGTGGACTCTTGCGCTGAAAGCTCTCCTCCGAATCATTATACCACTAACTCCCTGGCTCCTGGTTCAATCTGGTTCAATCTGGAGGAGTTGCGGATTTGACCGGGAACAGGTACTATGGTGGGGGCAATCTCTGGAAGCAGGATGCAGGATGGGTCAGCACCACGGGTTCGGGGTTCGACCGCTCTTCACCTTCGCACTGATGAGCCTGGTCGTGGCGGTGCTGGTGTGGCACGACCAGCCGGACCGCGGACGGCTCCACGTCTTCTTCCTTGATACGCCCGGAGATGCGGCGCTCATTCAAAGCCCGCGGGGAGGGTATGTCCTGATTGACGGAGGAACAGACCCCTCCCGCCTGGCAATGGGGTTGGGGGAGCATCTCCCCTTCTGGCGGCGCACCCTCGACGCGGTTATCCTGACACGTGGGGATGAGGCGCGATTACCAGGGCAGGTAGCAGCGCTGTCCCGCTATCACACAGCTCTGGTGATAGCCCCGGCCCCGCTCTGGCAGAGGCCGTATGGGGGAGAGATAGCAGGGTCCAGCGGTGCGCCTGGGGAAGGGAGCAGGGGGAGCGTTGAGAACCCGACCTACCTGGAGGAATGGCGGTCACTGGTTATCAGCAACCGCCTGCTGGTCTATCCCGTGCGCAGTGGGCACCGTCTCTCCCTGGATGGCCTGACGATGAGCGTGGTGCCGACCGGTGCGGGTGACGAGTCGGGGTTGGTGCTGCGGCTGGACTACGGTGCGACCAGCGTGGTCTTTGCGGGGGCTATCAGCGGAGCCGATGACGCGGCCCTGCTGGAACGGGACATCGCCCGCCCGGTCACGGTGCTGGCCTACCCCTGGGAGCGCAGGATGGACACCCCCCTCCTGTCCCGCTGGCAACCGCAAGAACTGGTCTTTACCACGGGGTTGGAGCAGGACCCCCCCGCCCTGCTCACCTACGCCGAACGAAAGCGGTATGGCTCCGGGGCACGGCTCTCCCACCCGGAGCTTGACGGGACGATTGAGGTGGTCAGCGATGGCCGCCGGGCGTGGGTGGTGCGGGGAGCGAGTGATGACATAGAGTGAGAATATTAAAGAAGTAAGGAGGAAGTGATGAGCATGATAATTCCAGATGAAATGCTGGTTGCAGCCGGCCTGTCAGGAGAGGAATTATTACTAGAAATCGCTATCATGCTCTTTCAGAAGGATCGGCTAACGCTGGCGAAGGCCAGTGACCTGGTGGGGCTGGATCGTGTCTCGTTCCAACGGGTGCTTGTCAATCGCCAGATACCAGTTCACCATGGGGGAGACGATTTCAGACAAGACCTGGAAAACCTCCAGCGTTTGTTTCCTGAAAACATACGCCTTCTTGCTTCTAAGCAGAGCAAGGAGACGCTAGAAACGCTTGCCCGCGAAGCACTGATGGTGCGCCTGTACGACCTGGGATACCTGTCATCAGGGCAGGCCGCACAGCTGCTCGGCATCTCGCGGTGGGACTTTCTGGACCTCCTGGGACATTATCATGTGTCCTGGTTTGATGATAGCGCTGATGTCGCTGAGGAGTCCCAGATTGGTCAATGAGCGCCCGGTCGTCTCGAATACCACGCCGCTCATTGCGCTGGTAGAGGTAGAGTTGCTCGAGATATTGCCCATATTGTACGGTACACTGTTCATCCCTGACGCCGTCTACCAGGAATACCAGGTCCGAGTTGTTGACGGCCGACCATCGCTCGACACGTTCAACTGGGTTTACCCGGTGAAAACCGTTGCAGAAAAAGATCTCAGCACCGCCCTGGATGCGGGAGAAGCATCAGCCATAACGCTGGCATTCCAGGTCCGGGCACGAGCACTCTTGATTGATGAGAAGCGGGGACGGCACATCGCGCGGCAGCAAGGATTGACCGTCATCGGAACTATGGGTATTCTGGTTGCTGCAAAACAAAAAAACCTGATACCATCGGTTGCACCGGTGCTGGATGTGATGATCTCACAGGGACGATACATCAGTCCAGCCTTGCGTATGCAGGTACTCCAGGCAGCTCAAGAAACCGAACCGGATATATGACGACATGACTATGACCCGATTACTTCTTGTGACCCTCGGGGCCGTCGGGCTGCTGCTGCTCGTGGGGGTCGCGGTCGTGCTCTGGCAGCGATTCTACCGCGACGATGCCCAGAACACGGTCCGCCGCGTGTTGAAGAACAGCGCGGTGCCCTTCGTCGTTCGCCTGGTCGTGCGGGGCCTCGACTTTGCCTTCGCGCTGGTGCTCTACAGCCTGCTCCCCCCCGAAGACATCAGCCCCTACACCCTCGGGGCGCTGCTGGTCGTTCAATACCTGGGGACATTCTCAGAGTTTGGCCTGGGGGTGCTGCTCACCCGCGAAGTTGCCAGAGACCCATCACAAGCCCCCTCCCTCTTTGGCACCACGCTGGCGCTGCGCTGGCTGCTGGTGCTGGCGACCGTTCCTCTGGCCGCGGCAGTCATCGGCGTTTACGCGCTCCTCGGGCACCTGGGCATCGGCGAGGCCATCACCCCGGTGGGACAGCAGGTGACGTGGGTGCTGCTGCTGACCCTCGTTCCCGCAACCTACTCCGGAGCCGTCACCGCCCTCTACCACGCCGCCGAGCGCATGGAGGTCCCGGCGCTCATCGAGTTGGTGACATCGGTGGTGAGTATGTTGCTGCGCATCGTGCTCCTGCTGCTCGGGTTTGGCATCCTGGGGTTGGCCTGGGCCGCGGTGGTCGTCTCGACGGGAACGGCGCTGGTCTACGCGGTGCTGCAACGCCGCCAGTTCTTCCGCCCCGTGCTGCGGTGGAACCGCGCCGCGCTCTGGTATCTGGTGCCGCTGGCCTTCCCGCTGATGCTCAACAACCTGTTGAATGTGGTCTTCTTCCGCTTCGATATGTTTCTCATCAAGGCTTTCGGGGAGGGAGACGGCGACCGACTGTTGCAGCAATACGCCGTCCCCTACCAGTTCCTCAACATCGCCCTGATACTCCCCCCCGTCATCACCTTTGCGGTCTTTCCGCTCCTGTCGCGGCGGTCAACGGGCGAACGGGCCGCGCTGGTGCAAGCGCAGAACCGAACCCTTCAGGTGTTGCTGCTGCTGGCCTTCCCCATCGCCATGGGGTTGTGTGTGCTCGCGCCCGAGCTGGTGCGGCTGCTGACGCGGAACAACGCCGCCGAATACCTGCCCATCTCCGCGGAGGTGCTGGCTCTTCTCGCCTGGTTTTTGCCCTTCTCGTTCGTGAATGGCCTGGTGCAGTATGTCCTGATTGCCATCAACCAGCAGTGGGTCATCACGCGGGCATTCCTGTTCGGGGCGCTCTTCAACCTGGCCGCCAACCTCCTGACCATTCCCTGGTTCGGGGTCTACGCAGCCAGCGTGATCACTATTCTCTCCGAAGTGGTGCTCTTTGCGGTCTTCCTGCCCGTCCTGCGGCGCGAACACCTGGTGCCCCCGCTCGCTGCCCTTGCCTGGCGTCCCGCAGCCGCCGCCCTGGTGATGGGTGCGGCCATGGTCGTGGCGGGACAGGCCGGGTGGGGAGCAGCTGTGGCCGTGGCCGGGCCGGTCTATGTGGGAGAACTCTGGTTGTTCGGGGCATTCGGCCCCGACGAACGGGCGCTGCTGCGGCGCGTGTTGGGGCGGGCCGCGCCGGGCAGATAACCGACATGCCACGATGGTTTTGTGCTACAATGCACTCGGAACAACCCGTTTTTGCACGCACCGCACTACGAGCATGAGAAGAAGACGAACCATGGGACCAAGTCTGAATCTGGAGCATCCACATCCATGCACCTTTTGATTATTTCAAGCCAGAGCAGCACCTTTCAGAATGCGACCGCGCTGGCAACAGCCTGCCACGCGGCAGCAACGGGTCAGCGCGTGCTGCTGATAGGAACCGGACCCTCGGGCCTTCTGGGGCAACTGATGGGGGAACCACTCGAACCCACTCCGCGGGACGTAAGCCCGAACCTCCAGGCCATGGAACTGGTCGCGCTCGAAGAACTGGGCCGGGGGTGGGAAGCCCTGCGCACTGGCTCAACCATCCCCGTCCCCAGTCGCCTGCGCGAGGTAGAAAAAGACGAACTGCCGGGGTTCCCTGGTATGGACGAGGTGGCAGCGCTGGCTGCGGCGGCCCAGGCCGTACGAGGAGCCTCGTTTGACCTGGTGGTCGTGGGCGGCCCGGCCACCGACTGCCTCTTGCGCGGCATCACGCTGCGGGACACGGCCCGCTGGCTGCTGCGGCTCATCGGGGGGCTGGACCGCGGGCCGGGCAAGTCGCAGAGTTCGCAGGAAAAAGCCCTGCTTCCCCTCTCGCTCCTCGCTCCCAACGCCGCCTCGATGCTTCAGGAGCTTCGGGTGCTCCTGGAACGCTATTGTAGCTGGCTCGATGCCAGCACGGGCACGCGTGTTCGCCTGGTGATGCCTGCTGAAGAGGTTTCGGTACCGGTGATGCGCCATGTGATGGGAGGAATGGGTCTCTATGGCCTGGAGGTTGACGCGGTCTTCGTGCATGGGGACGAAGCCAACATCGACCCCACCGTCCACCAGAAACTCGGCGCTACCATCACCCCCTTCCTCATCCCCGTCACGCCCACGAGCCTGGAGGAGTGGGCCAACCGCGGGGCCTACCTCTACGAAAAGCGGGCCGCAGGGCTGGGCCTGCCCGAGCAAGCAGAGATGGCGACCTTCCCGCCGCCCGTGAGCGAACCGCAGCAGGTGCGCCTGCACATCCCCTTTCTGGAGGCGAAGTCCCTTGATATCGGCTTCTCCAACGAAGAGGTGATTGTCCGGATGGGGCAGTTTCGTCGGCATATCCTGGTAGCGGGAATCGGGCAGGGCGGACGGCTGCGAGCTGGTGTGGAAGGGGAAACCCTGCGATTGTGGGTAGAAACCGAGCCGGGGACTTGAACATTTTCCCATCTTTCTTTATAATATAACGCAGTGCATCATGTTTGAAACCAGTTGAAATGGTTGGAAATGGAGCGAAGCATGACGACGGAAGAATCCATGGCAGACCAGGAGATACCAGTCCGGAACGTGCACTCTCAGGAAGAAGAGGAGCGCAAGGGGGATTATGAGAACGTGGTCAACTCGCTGGTTGGCCTGGGAACCAACGTTGCCCGCCTGGGCAAAGCGCTGGTCGGCCTCGGCTTCAGCCTGGCCCCGCGTGAGACCTGCGCCCATCTGCGCAGTGGATTGGCTGAGTCCTTCAACGCGGTCACAACCCTGCCGCGCGAAGTAGCAGAATCGAAGCGCAGAGCGGCGGAGAAGGGGACGAGCGAGCAGGGACCACACGCATCCCATGCCCCCCACGACGAGATGTCCAGTGCGGGGAACGAAGCGTAAGCGTCGGATAAGCTGTAACAGTCAGAAGGAGTCGGTATCATGCCAGAGAAACACGTTTCTGAGAACAAGGAACAATGGGAGGAGCAGATAGTGGAGATGGCGAGCGAAGCCGCCGAAAAGACCGTCCGGTTTTCGCTCGATATGCTGTCACTGCCGCTCGTCGCCATGCCGGAGGAGTCGCGGTCCCATGCGCGTCGGGCGCTTGGTGAGTTTGCCATGGCCTTCATGACCTTCCCCCGAGAGGTAGCCAGTTCAGCCGAGCGGGTGATGGGGCAGGTGATGGGGGAAGAGATGAAAGAACGAATCCCTCGCTCCGAGAAGCTGTCCCACCGGGCCAAGACGTTCACCGAGCGGTTGACCCGAACGGTGGAAGAATTCCGCGCTGAGGGAGAGGGAGCAGGAGCAGAAGGAAAGGGCCGGGCGGCAGAGGAAAAACAACCAGAAGAGGAGAAGCAACCAGAACAGGGGGCAGCATCCTGACATCCTCCACAGTTCCGAACCCGAATCATTCCGACCGGAACGGCCAGCACCCTCCCCACATCGTCATTCTTGGTGCTGGCTACGCCGGGCTGCGTACGGCGCTCGAACTGGAGCGGCGATTGACCATCTGGGGGGAGGGTGAGCAGGAGCAGGGGAGACGCTGCCAGATCACGTTGATTGACCAGCACCCCTACCACCAGCAGATCACGCTGCTGCACCTTCCTGCTGCTGCCACCCTCCAGGACGAAGATATCACCATACCGCTCGATAGCGTGCTCCAGCACCGCAGCCGGGCAGTCCGCCGGGTGACGGGGCGCGTCGCACGAATTGACCCCCTCCAGTCCCAGGTCATCCTGGAGGATGGTATGCTCGTTTCCTATGACCGCCTGGTGATTGCCCTGGGAGCGAAAACAGAGTATTTTGACATCCCGGGCGCAGAAGAGCACACCCTGCCGCTGCACAGCGCGGCTGACGCGACCCACCTGCGCAACCATATCATCGAGCGCTTCCGCGAGGCGGCCCACACCGACGACCCTGCTGCCCGCCGCAGGCTAGGGACCATTGCGATAGTCGGGGGCGGTCCGACCGGCTGTCAGCTTGCGGGCGAACTGGCGGCCCGGGTGGACCACCTGGTCCAGGAAACCGGCATCCCCGCTGAGGATGTCCGCATTGCCCTGCTCGAACGCACCAACCGCTTGCTCGGAGCCTCGGGGGAGTGGGTCCATCGGGAAGCCGTGCGGGTCCTGGACCGCCGCCGCGTGAGTGTCTACCTGGATGCTGCGGTGGAGCAGGTGGAGGAAAGCCAGCTCCGGGTGAGCGGTCAGCGGGTGCTGCGGGCCGCAACCATCGTCTGGGTAGCAGGCATTCGCGCTCCGGAGGTGCTGGCATCCTCCGGCCTCCCCACCGACCGGCGGGGAGCCGTGCGCGTTGATAGCTACCTGCGGGTCGAAGGCCAAAGTCAGGGACCCAACCCTATTTTTGCCCTGGGGGACTGCGCGTTGGTTCCCGACCCGGTGGGGGGAACGGTGCCGCCCAACGCCAACTACGCCCTGCGTCAGGCCAACTATCTGGCAGAGGCCCTGTGGGATGACCTGAATGGGCAACCCCCCTTCCCCTACCAACCCGTTCACCTGGGCGGCATCGTGTCGCTTGGCTCCGGCGAGGCCGTGGGAGACCCCCTTGGCGTGCCTGTCAGCGGCCCCCTTGCGGCCCTCCTGAAGCAGGGCGTTGAGCGGTGGTATCGGGGGACCGTGCGGTAGGCTCAGGGTCCAGCAGGTCGCGGGAGAACCCGGTAGGGACTGGGGGTATTCTTTGTGGATTAGGTATAGTGGGAGAACCGGATATGAAACCAGGAGAGGTTGTCCAGGCATTCCAGCGAGCCGCCGAACAGGGCGACTGGGAAACCGTTGACGAAATCTTGACGGACGATTTTGTGTTTGGTGGGTCAACTCCGGAGCCTCTGGGACGGCGGGCCTGCATCTCGATGCACAAGGCCCTGTGGGCCGCCTTTCCCGACATCCAGTTCCACACGCGGATCATCTCGGAGGTCGGAGAGGTAGTCAAAGCGACTGCCCATATCACCGGGACCCACACCGGCAACCTGATTCCACCGGTCCCGGGGAAGTTCGTCAATATTCCCCCGACAGGTCACAGGATTGCGCTGGCAGAGGAGACCATCGAATACACGGTCCGGGGCAATCAGCTTGCGGGGATGGACGTTCAGGCATCGGAAGACGCGAGTTGGTCAGGAATCTTCAAACAAATCGGGGTAGAAAATCCCTACAAATAGTAATGAGATGAGCCTCATGTTCATGGTGCGACTTCTCATGCTTGTTTCTGCCCTCATCGTCACCATCGTCACCATCTGCGGGGTGGCTCTTTCCAATGTTCCCAATGGTGCGCACGCC
>DAOTUF010000053.1:0-4321 GCA_034437495.1 Chloroflexaceae bacterium
CTCCCAGTGGCATTCATCCCAGACGGGCAGCACCATCGTAAAGGTGCTGCCGCTCCCTGGCACGCTGTGGACGGTGATGCGTCCCCCGTGCTGCACGACGATTTTGCGGCTGATAGCCAACCCGATGCCGGTGCCGTCCTGTTTCATGGTAAAGAAGGGGTCAAAGATGCGGGCCTGCATATCGCCCGGTATCCCATAGCCCGTGTCGATGATTTCCACCCGAATGGACTGCGCGGATCGGATCGAGGGGAGGTCCCATCCAGAAGCAAAAGGAACCGTCAGGGTACCCTGCTGGTGGACCATCTCCGTCCGGCTCTGGTCTCCGGCCTCGCTCGCCGTGTTGACCCACAGTTTGCCCCCATCGGGCATGGCGTCCATGGCATTGAGCACCAGGTTCAAGATGACCTGGGTCAGGCGGTCGGGATACCCACAGGTAGGGGGGAGGTCAGGCGCGTAGCGGCACTCCACCTCTATTCCATGGTTGGCCAGCATCCCGTCTGTGAGCAGGAGGACCCGTTCAATCACCTGGTTCACGTCCACCATGGTCGGGTCTTCGTTCTCCCGCGGGTGCTTGAGTTCGAGCAACTGGCGCAAGATGTTGCTGATGCGCCCGATTTCTTCACAGGCCAGGGTCAGGTAGTTGTCGCGCTGGCTCTCGGAGGCTTTCCGCGCAAGGTACAGGCAATTCTGTATCGACTGGAGCGGGGTGTTCACCTCGTGCGCGACGGTTGCCGCCAGGCGTCCCTGGGCAGCAAAGTGTTCATTCTGGATGGCCAGCGACTCGACCTGAAGCCGTTCGGTGATGTCCATCACCTGCATAATGACCTGATCGACCTGTTGGTCCGGGGTGGGGCTGGCCAGCGGGACGGTCTGCATATCGAGCACGCGGGGTTGACCTTCTGCGCTCGGGTAGTGCTCCCGATAGTGACGGGCGCGGCCATCCTGGAGCGATTTGAGCGCAATCTGCCCGGGAAAGACGGTCTCCGGTCGGTCGCACAGCTCTTTCCAGTTCTGCCCGACCAGCAGGTCAGAATGGCTCCCGAGCAGGGTGCTCATGGCCTGGTTGATGGCCAGCACCACCCCTTCGCTGTCGAGCAGGAGCATCCCTTCACCAAGCCCATCGAAGAGCGCCCGCAGCACATCGCGGCTGCGGCGCAACCGTTCTTCGCTCTCGCGCAGGGCGGCTTCGGCCCGTTTCCGCTCGGTATTGTCCCGCACAATCATCTGCACGGCGGGATGTTCGCCCCAGATGACATACCCCATGTTCATTTCGACCGGCACGGAGCGTCCATCCGGGCAGACCAGCACCGTTTCTACCCGCACCACCTGCGAGGCATCGGTGACGATGTGGTGCAGCCAGCCAGAGAAGCTGCACGCCTGTTCGGGGGCAATCAAGGTATGCAGGTTGGTTTCGAGCGCCTGGGCGTCATCTTCGACCCCGACCATCCGCAGAAACGCCGGGTTCGCCAGACAGATGCTCCCATCGATACTGACGATGACCACCCCGTCGGGGGCCAGTTCGGTCAGTCGTTCGAAGCGGGCCCGCTCCAGGAGCAGGCGGCGGTAGCGGTTGAGCCGCGTAATGCTGCGCACCCGCGCCCGCAGTTCCACCGCATCGAAGGGCTTCGTCACCAGGTCGTCGGCTCCCGCCTCAATCCCTTGCAGACGCGATTCTCGGTCGTCCAGGGCCGTGACGATGATGACCGGGACTTCGGCCAGGTAGGGGTCGTCCCGCAGCCGTCGGCACACCTCGAACCCATCCATCTCGGGCATCATCACATCCAGGAGGATGAGGTCCGGGGTCAGGTGGGCCGCCTGACGGAGGGCCTCGGCTCCGTTCTCGGCAAACGCCAGCCGGTAGGGAGGGATATTGAGCAGCGCCTCCAGCGTCATACGCCCGAACGGTTCATCATCAACTATCAGGATGGTGCTCTTGTGGTGGTTCATCACAGGCTACCTGGTTTTCAACACACCCGGTCCGTTCCCGTCAGGGTGCCCTGGCTCTGCTCCAGACCGTCGGTATCGTGGGTGAGGAGCGACGGCCCGACGGCCAGACAGACCTGGTTCCGTCCGTTTCTTTTGGCGCAGTACAACGCATCGTCGGCATCCTGGAGCAGCGTTCCCACGCCGGGGAAGCGGTCATATTTATCAACACTGGAAACTCCCAGACTGACGTGCAGTTCCAGAGGGCAGGCATTCGAGAGGGGGAAGGGAGTTTCTTCGACGCTCTTCCGCACGCGCTCAGCCACAAAGCTGGCCTCGTCCAACCCCGTTCCGGGCAATACGAGCAAGAATTCTTCGCCCCCCCATCGACCGGCCCAATCGTAGGAGCGCTTATTTTTCTTGATGGTATCGGCAACGTGGCGCAGCGCCCGGTCTCCGACCAGGTGTCCGTAATTATCATTGACTCCTTTGAAGTGGTCAATATCGAGCATAATCAGACTGATAGACGTTCCCTCGCGGCAGGCTCGCTCCAGTTCAACTTGTGCCTGCTCATAGATAGCCCGCCGGTTGAGCAGACTGGTCAGGCTGTCGTAGGTCGCCATCATGCGGAGCTGCTGGAGCGAATCCCGAAGGCGCTGCTCCAGTTCGAGAATGCGCCGCCCGATAGCCACCCGCGCTCGCATTTCGGCGGGGTCAAATGGCTTGGTCAAGTAATCATCGGCCCCGGCCTCAAGCCCCATCACAATATCTTCCTTGCGGTCTTTCGCCGTCACCATGATGATGTAGGTGTAGTTCGGGAAGCTGGCCCCGCGAATGCGCTGGATAAGCTCCAGGCCGTTCAGGTTGGGCATCATCCAATCGGTGATAACCAGGGAAATCCGCTCACCTTGAAGCAGGTCCCAGGCCGATGCCCCATCAATTGTTTCTACGACCTCATAGCCGGCTCGTACCAGACTGGCTTGCAACAGACGTCGTTGCACCGGGTCGTCTTCGACGATCAATGTTCTCATGCTCCAACACCATTCCCCTGTTGAAAAGCAATATCCCTGTCATGTCATTATGATACACCTTCCACACCAGACACCGGGGGATACCATCTTTGCTTGTAGCGGGACGTTCGGGTTATGATTACACGTCCTTCCATTATAGCACTGTTCGTTCCCAAAACCTTCTTGTGGTTCGGATTATTTCTCCTGCATTTCTCCGGGGTATCGTCTGGTATAATAGCGCCATCACTGCCAGGACCGGACATGAACCATGAGCCGTGACCGGCGTACAGCTCCCGTAGCAGGTCAGGTGAGGATGCATATATGGGGAACACAGCAAAGACGATTTTAGTCATAGATGATGCTTTGAATCTTCAAGCCATGCTGAACCTTGCGCTCAAAAACGCAGGCTATCAGGTGGTGTTAGCGAGCAATGGTCAGGAGGGGTTGGAGATGGTGGTCCGGGACCAGCCGGACCTGGTCATCTGCGATATCATGATGCCGACCATGGATGGGGTGGAGATGTTTCGGCAAATCAAAGAACGGCTGCAAGATAGCGGCACGCCGATTATTATTATCACCGCCCTCAACCGGAAGCCATGGTTTCAGGACCTCGAAGCGGAAGGGGCGGTCATCCTGCAAAAGCCCTTCAAGGTTGACTTCCTCATCAACCTGGTGAACATCAATCTGGAATAGACCGCTGCTCAAACCGCGGACGCAGCCGGGCATAGGTCTGTTCCAGGTTTTCGGGGACGAGCTTGGTGTCCCCAATCAGCGGCATGAAGTTGACATCACCGCTCCAGCGCGGCACAATGTGCATGTGCAAGTGCTCATCAATCCCGGCCCCGGCCACCCGTCCCAGATTCATCCCCAGGTTAAACCCGTGTGGCTGGTATTCCTCGTGCAGGAAGGCCACACACCGCCGCGTCAAGGCAAAGAGTTCCTGCGCTTCGCTGTCGTCCAGACCGACCAGGTCGGCTGTGTGGCGGTAGGGAACGACCATCAGATGACCGTTGTTGTAGGGGTAGCGGTTCATCACCACGTAGCAGAAACGCCCACGGCAGAGCAGCAGGTATTCGGCATCGTCCGACGGGTCGCAGCCGGGCAGAGAGCAGAGGACACACCTTTTTTCCCCTTTCTCCCTGTTCTCCCCCTTCTCCCCCTTCTCACCAGGGGTGTCGGTGCCGGTGATATAGGCCATTCGCCAGGGGGTGTATTTGATATCCATACCAGAGCGCCTCCCATTGCTTAGCTTTTGTCTGCCCCGGCCAACCGGAGCACCACCAGCAGCGACACGCCCACCAGGGCAATCCCGGTGACGCAGCACCCCAGAGCTAACGCCAGTTCAGCCCAGAGAGGAAACACGATGCCCGTAGCGGTCGCTGGCGATT
>DAOTUF010000054.1:0-3599 GCA_034437495.1 Chloroflexaceae bacterium
GCCCGGACCTTGTCATCATCATGAACCCGGTGTACCGGGCAGAAATCCAGCGCGACCTGACCGAGCAGGGCCTTGCGCCCGAACTCGTCACCGTGTGAAGAAGCGCGAAATCATCATCCGGATAATCCCGGAACAGGAAGGTTGAGAATGGCTCAAAACTCATGCCCTGTTTGTCAGGCAAGGGACGCAGTCCCCATCTTGCACCTGTCCAGCGTCCCTGTCTTCTGCAACGTGCTCTGCTCCACCCGGGCCGAAGCGCTGAACGTCCCCCGCGGCGAAGTGAACCTGGCCTTCTGCCCAGACTGCGGTCATGGGTGGAATATGGCCTTCGAGCCTGCCTTGATGGAATATACGCAGTCCTACGAAAATTCGCTCCATTTCTCGCCCACCTTTCAATCCTATGCACATGCCCTGGCGGAACGGCTCGTCGGTCAGCACCATCTCCGCGACAAAGCTATTGTAGAAATTGGCTGCGGGCAAGGTGACTTCTTGCGGATGCTCTGTACCCTGGGGCATAACCGTGGGGTGGGCTTCGACCCCGGCTACCTCCCGCCGGCGAACGGCACGCCATCGGATGAACGGGTGCAAATCGTGCAGGATAGCTATTCAGCGCACTACGCCCACTACCCCGCTGATCTCATCTGCTGTCGTCAGGTGTTGGAACATATCCAGGTGCCAGGCGATATGCTCCAGAACGTCCAGCGTGCAGTGGGCCACCGGCACGATACCATCGTCTTCTTCGAGGTGCCCAATGCGCTCTTCACCCTCCGCGACCTCTCGCTCTACGATATCATCTATGAACACTGCTCCTATTTTAGCGCTGGCTCGCTGGCCCGGGCCTTCGCTGCGCAGGGGTTCCACGTCTGTGAGGTCCGCGAAGAATTCAACGGTCAGTTTCTTTCCATCACCGCACAGGTCTCCCGGGGGAAGGCAGCGCCCGACCCATGGAGATGGAGCGGGCGAGAGCAAATGGCCGCCGACGTGCAGTCCTTTGCCGCTCACTATCGTCAGAAAACCGGCGCGTGGACCGAGCGGCTGGACGAGCTGGCCCGGAAGGGGCACAAAGCAGTCGTATGGGGGGCTGGCTCCAAAGGGACCATGTTTCTCAATACGCTCCGGACCCAGGACTGCATCACCTATGTCGTGGATATCAACCCGCGCAAACAGGGCCGGTATGTGGCCGGGGCCGGGCAGCAGATTGTGCCGCCTGATTTCCTGCGCACGTATGACCCTGATACCGTGATAATCATGAACCCGGTCTATCGGAACGAAATCCGCCAGACGCTTGAACGTCTGGGGGTGCGGGCCGATATTGAAATCCTGGAAGCGTGAAAACGATGAAAATTGCCTTTATCAGCCAGCCGTGGGAAGGGGCCCTCCCTCCCTCCAGTGCCATCCCCATCTGGACCTACCAGGTTGCCCGCCGCCTGGCAAAATCACACGACGTTCTGGTTTATGCCCGTAGGGGCAAAACGCAGCACCCCCACGAGTATGATGAGGGCGTCCACTACGTTTTGTCGAGACGGACCCTGGATGGGTGGACGCTCAAGGTGCTCTATCCTCTGGGTCGGTTTTTTCCCGACAAACGCCCGCTGTTTGCCTCGCTTCCCTACTACTTTTTCTATATCGTCCAGGTTGCGCGAGACCTCAAGAAGCATCAACCCGATATCGTCCATCTGCATAACTTCCCGCAGTTTGTTTCCCTCGTGCGGGCCTTTCTGCCCAGAGCCAGAATAGTACTTCACATGCACTGTGACTGGCTCGGTCAACTTGACCAGGCCATACTCGCTGGACACCTGGCAAAGGCAGATCTTGTTCTGGGAGTCACCGAGTTTATTACGAACAAGGTCCGTCGGCTTTTTCCGCAGATTGCCGAACGCTGCCAGACCGTCTTTAACGGGGTTGACCTTGCATCCTTCACCACCCTGAATGGTCATCGCCCGCCAACAGAAAGCCCGGATAGCCAGTGCAAGCGGTTGCTCTTCGTGGGGCGGTTGTCGCCGGAGAAGGGCGTACATATCTTGCTGGAGGCGTTCTCCCTGGTCGCGCAACGCTGCCCCCAGGTTCATCTCGATGTGGTCGGACCGCAGTGGGAAGCACGCTCTGAATTTGTGGTCACGTTGAGTGACGATGAAAAGGTGAAAGGGCTAGCGCGGTTCTATGATGGACAAGGCTATTTCGCCCACTTGCAGCAGCGGGTCACACCGGAGATTGCTGACCGGATGACGTTTGTCGGGTTTGTGCCCGCCGCTGAGGTAAGCTCCTTTTATCAGCGTACCGACGTGTTTGTTTTTCCATCCGTGTGGGATGAACCCTTTGGAATGCCAGTGGTGGAAGCCATGGCCGCAGGGGTACCCGTTGTTACCACGCGCAGTGGCGGCATTGTTGAGCTTATTGAGGATGGCACCACCGGCTTGCTGGTTCAGCCTGACGATGCCCCCGCGCTGGCCGAAGCCTTGCTCTCACTGCTCGAAAATGACCAGCGCTGCCAGGAGATGGGCCGGGCCGGTCGCCAACGAGCAAACGACCTCTTTCGATGGGAGCGTATTGTCGATTCACTGGAACAGCAATACGCCAGGCTGATTTAACGAGAAGGAAATGCTAACAATGCGTGGCAGCAAAAAAACCGTTTTGCTGATGACCCTGGGGGGGATGGCGCTGCTGGTGCTGGCTGCCTGTTTGTCCTCTTCTCCGCCGGCCAGCACCACCAACTCCGCCCGAGGAGGAGAAACAGCCCCCGCAACCTCGCCCGCTGCGGTATTCTCATCCGAGGACCCTGCGGCAGACGCCGCCGCACCGTCCCACGGTGGACCGCTGGTGCTCTACACCTTTGAGGAAGGAAGCGGCTCGACCATAGCCGACACCGCAAAGGTGGCATCTCCGCTGGACCTGACGATAGATGATATGAGCGCGGTAGAATGGGTCGAAGGGGGGGTGCGCTTTGTTTCGCCTGCGCGGGCGCTCTCGAATGGGCCGGCAACGGGGGTGATAGACGCCGCCCGCACCACCAGCGAACTGACCATTGAGGCATGGGTCGAGCCAGCCAGCGACACCCAGGACGGCCCGGCCCGTATCGTCACGCTCTCGTTCGACCCCTATCTCCGCAATGTGACTCTGGCCCAGGGGTTGTGGGGAGACCTTCCCCCTTCGCTCTACACGGCGCGTCTGCGCACGACCGAAACCGATTTCAACGGTATACCCTCCCTTTCGAGCAGTTCAAACTCGCTCAAGCTCGGGTTGACCCACCTGGTCTACACCTACGATGCAGCGGGCGTTGCCCGTCTCTTCATTGATGGGGAGGAGGCAGCGAGCATGTTCGTCGGGGGGACCCTCACAAACTGGGACCAGAGCTACCCCCTGGTACTGGCAAACGAGATGCACGAGCAGCGCCCCTGGCTAGGAACCCTCTACCTGGTGGCCATCTACCCCCGGTCGCTCACGCCCACGGAGGTAGAGCAGCACTACCAGGCAGGGGCCGACGGAGAATACCAGGCAGCGTTGCCAGCACCCCAACCGGTGCAATCCACGTCCCCGCCAGCGACCCCGTTTCCCTCCCCACCCCGCGACCCACCACCGCCCGAAGACCAGTCCCCCCCTGC
>DAOTUF010000055.1:0-2832 GCA_034437495.1 Chloroflexaceae bacterium
GAGACCGGACAATGATACCACGTGGGTGATGTTGTGGCAAGAGCGCCATTCGGCGGGCTGAAGCCTGCGAGAAACCCGCCTCACCACTGCCACTAAAGTGGCGTGGCTTGCGGCGGGTTTATTCGGTCAGAGATGTTCACGCCGCCGCTTGCGCCACCACCACAGCAGGAGGACCATGCCCATCACCACCGCGCCAATCAGCAGGACCACCTCGACAACATCTCGCGGGAAGTAGGAAAGCGCCAGGGCCCCCAGGATATGGGCCAGCACCAGCACGAAGATAGCCGTCTGCCGGGGGTGCAATTTCATGCAAACTCCTTCAAACTCGTTCAAGCTCCTTCAAACTCGTTCAGATTTCCTGTTTGGTATGGGGGGAGAGATGGTGGGGGCCAAATGCTTCGGGCAGGAGGGCTTCGAGCGTGGTTTCCAGGCGGTGGTCCGTGTCGCACACACAGACGACCCGCGCCCCCCGACCAAACTCGTAGAGCACCTGCCGACAGGCCCCACACGGAGCCGTTGCGGTCGAGGTGGGCGTATAGACCACCAGCACCGCTATCTGCCGGTGCCCCTGCGCCACCGCGCTGAAGAGCGCCACCCGCTCAGCGCAGACCGTGAGGCCGTAAGAACCATTTTCAATATTGCAGCCAGCGTAGAGCTTGCCCGTTGTGGTCAGCACCGCCGCCCCCACCCGAAAGGTGCTATAGGGGCTGTAGCTGTGGTATGCCGCTTGCCGTGCCGCAGCTATTGCGCTCTCCAGGGAGGACCGGTCGTTATCGTGGTCGTTATCGTGGTCGTGAGGTTCCATCAGCGGGTGTTTGCGCCCCGTGTCCATCAATGATACACTTTGATATATTTTGATGCCCGTTTCTGTCCACTAGCGTACCATTCTTTCGGGAAATCGACAAGGAGCACAAGGGAGCGAGAAAAAGAGATGATGCACAAACTGGTCCTCTGGGATGTAGATTCGACCTTGCTTCTGACGGGGGGAGTGGCGAGCCAGGCCATGCGAGCAGCAATGGCGCGGGTTTTCGGCCCCATCACCCCCCGCGAGCGCCGTTTTTTTTCGGGCAAGACCGACTGGCAGATTGTCTATGACATGTTTCCGAACCTGGAAGCGGCGTTCATCGATGAGCGGATGGCCACCTTCGAGGCCGCCTATGTCGAGGAACTGCGCCAGCGATACGCCAACCTTGCCCGCCAATCCTACCCGCTGCCGGGGGTCTTGCCGCTCCTGCGCCACCTGCACGGCAAGGTGGTCCAGGCTCCGCTCACGGGGAATATGGCTCCCATCGCCCGCACCAAGCTCGAACTGCTTGGTCTGCTGACCTACCTGAACGTCGAAGTCGGGGCCTACGGCAGCGACCACCACGACCGGGTACAGCTTGTGCCCATCGCCGCAGAGCGGGCAGCGCAGCACACGGGCGGCTCGTTCGAGGGGCGGAAGATTGTGGTGGTTGGCGACACCCCCAATGATATTCGCTGTGCGAAGCTCAACGGCGCACGCATAGTTGCGGTCGCCACGGGTCCCTACAGCACCGAGGAGCTTCGTGCCCACGAGCCGGACGCCGTGCTCCCCGACCTGAGCGATTTCGACACAGCGTGCGCGGCGATTCTGGGGGAATGACGGGCAGGGATGCGGGGAGGAGCGGGAGCCGTACGACCGACGTATCCCTATCAGAAAGGGGGTTTTTGTGACAACTCGTCCAGACACGCGATGGATTCCCACCCTGGAGCCACACCACGACCTGGAGGTCCTGGAAGGCTCCGAGATGGAAGATTGGGAGGACGAGGGATGGGAGGATGAAGAAGACGAGGACGGTGGGGAAGGGGAGGAAGGGGAGGAGTCTGCGCGTCCTCATCTGGATGCCCTTTTCCCCTACGGCTGGCGCTACGCGCTGCGGCAGCAGCCCGACGGCACGATTGATTGGGAACAGGTGCCGCTGACCCTGAACGATGTTTTGCATCCGCAACTGGGAGACCATGTGACCCAGAACGATGAACACTACCGCTACTGCCACTATCTCTATGCAGTGCTGCGCTGGTACCTGCGCCATGACCCATCGACCGTCGTCCTCCACGATGTCCCCATCAACTGGGGGGTGGGGAAAATGAAACGCCACTGCCCGGATATTGCCGTCCTGCACGGCGTGCGAACCCACTTTCCGTGGGGGGTCTTCGATGTTCGGGCGTCGGGGGGAAAGCCGCTGATGGTGATGGAGGTGACTTCCCGCAAAACACGTGTCCTGGACGTGAACTCGCGGCACCGCAGGCAAAACAAATACCGCCAGTATGCCCGTATTGGCATACCCTGGTATGTCATTATTGACAGTGCGGAACAGGAGAAGGGCAAGCCCCCCCCGCTCTTTGGCTACCGCCTGAGCCTGACAAAACGCTACACGCGCATCCGTCCGGACCACCGCGGGTGGTTGTGGCTGGAACCGGTGGGGTTGTTCCTGGGACCGCTCGATGACTGGATTGCCTGGTATGACCAAGATGGCACCCCGATAGACAACTACGAGGAACTGTGGGAGCGGCTTGAGGCGGTAGAGCAGGCTCGCCAGTCCGCCGAAGCCCGCGCCAGAGCCGAAGCCCAGGCCCGCCAGTCCGCCGAAGCCCGTGCCAGAGCCGAAGCCCAGGCCCGCCAGTCCGCCGAAGCGCGACTGCGCGAACTGGAAGCGGAACTGCGTCGAAAGCGCAATGGCCAGTAACCGAAGAACCAGAAGAACTGAAGACCGAAGGACCGAGGGTCAGGAGCGGAGACGAGTGACCGTCCCCGCTGCGCAGCGGCTTCCCCAGAGCCGCGGGGGTAGAAACCGCAAAGTGCTCGATGAG
>DAOTUF010000056.1:0-2173 GCA_034437495.1 Chloroflexaceae bacterium
GAGACCGGACAATGATACCACGTGGGTGATGTTGTGGCAAGAGCGCCATTCGGCGGGCTGAAGCCTGCGAGAAACCCGCCTCACCACTGCCACTAAAGTGGCGTGGCTTGCGGCGGGTTTATTCGGTCACCACGGCCATGATTTGCTCGGTCAATTTTGCCATATTCGCCACGCTGATGTTGAGTGCCCGCATCAGTGATATCATGGTATCCAGACCAAGCGTAATCAGGGAGCCTGGAAGCACCAGCGTGAGCCAGTCGAACAGGGTAAACGGCGCAAAGGGGAGACCCGCAAGCTGATGCCCCAGGTAGAGCACGCCAATAAGCGGGGCAGTGAGCAAGCCACCTGCCAGCGCCCCGTTCCAGACAGCAGAAGATATTGATAGGGTTCGCAAGAAAAAACCTCCTCCGGTCTCTCCTGGATTCCTTCAGGTTTGTCTGTTTTGCTCTGCCTGGCAAGCAGGCCCGGGCCGCAGTGCGAGGATGGGGGTTACTTGCTGCTGGTCGGTGTCTCCGTCGCCAGCAGGTCTCTCAGCGCTTGCTCCGACGTGGGATACGTGAACTCGTACCCCAGGTCCATGGCTTTAGTGGGGATGACGCGCTGGCCGGTGGAGAGCATCGTACCCAGTTCTCCGAACATGGCGTTGAGGGCGAAGGTCGGGACGGGCAGCCAGGACGGACGCCCCAGGACCTTGCCAAGCGTGGCGCTGAAATCGCGGTTGGTCTGGGGATGGGGAGCGGTGGCGTTGAGCGGGCCAGAAACACGTGAATCTTCCAGCGCTTTGATAATCAGGGCAACTTCATCGGCAACGTGAATCCAGGAAAACCACTGGTTGCCAGGGAGGATAGGGCCTCCCACAAAAAACTTGAAGGGTGGGACCATCTGGGCAAGGGCCCCTCCGCTGGCGTCAAGGATGATGCCGGTGCGAAGCAGGACCGTCCGGATGCCATACTCTTCGGCTCTGGCCCCTTCCTGTTCCCACTCCTTTGCGACCCCCGCGATAAAATCGTCGCCGGGGGGAGCGCTCTCATCCAGTTCGGTGTCATCGCGGGGACCATAGTAGCCGATGGCAGAGCCGCAGACAAAGACGGACGGTTTGTGCTGCGCTGTGGCTATGGCATTGACCAGACCGCGTGTCCCGATGACGCGGCTGTCGCGGATTTCCTGTTTGTAGGCTTCGCTCCAGCGTTTGCCAAAGATGGACGCCCCGGCCAGATGAACTACACCGTAGGCTCCATCGATGGCGCTGTCCCAGGCCCCTTCTTCTTCGGGGGTCCACTTCACCGCCGCGCCGGGCACATTGGCGCGGGCTTTGTCGGGGTTGCGGGAGAAAATGACAAGCTGGTAGTCTCTGAGGGCCAGTTCCGAACAAAGTTTTCTGCCTATTGTTCCGGTTGCACCGGTGATAACCACTCGTTTGTCGTTTGCCATAGCTTCTGATGTCCTTTCCTCTCCATTTCGCGTTTGCCCACCTCTGCCCACCTGACCCCATTGTACCACAAAGATGTGTAGTATAATGGGGGGGTGATGAGGGGGCAAGCATCCTATTCCCCACCATTACTCCCCATTCATGGTATTCCATCACCATGACTATTCAGACCAACCAGTCAAACCAGATTATTGCGATAGCTTTCTAACCTATGGAACAACAACTCACTGCGGCCCCACACCACGATATCCTGGCGCTGCTCATCCAGGTTTCGGTCTTACTCCTGACGGCCCGCGCCCTCGGCGAGGTCGCGCGGCGGTTCGGACAACCGACCATCCTGGGGGAGATTCTGGCGGGGGTGGTGCTCGGGCCATCGCTGCTCAGCACCTTCGTTCCCCCACTTGGCGCATGGCTCGTTCCTCACACTGAGGTCCAGGGGTACCTTCTGGACCAGATCAGTATGATAGGGGCGCTCTTTATGATGCTGATTGCGGGGCTGGAAATCGACCTGGTCCTCATCCGTCGGCAGGCCCGGTCTGCCATCGGAACGGGCGTCGGAGGGCTGGTCTTCCCGTTTGCTGCGGGCTTCCTGTTGGCGCAGTTCTTGCCCGGCGACCTGCTGACCGACCCCGCCCATCGGCTGGTGTTCAGCCTCTTTGTGGCGACGGCCATCTCCGCCTCGGCCATCCCCGTCGCTGCCAAGGTGCTGATGGAACTGAACTTGATACGGCGCGATGCCAGCCA
>DAOTUF010000057.1:0-2913 GCA_034437495.1 Chloroflexaceae bacterium
CAGCAAGCCAACCCATCCCCAGACCACCCCCACCAGCGCCCCGGCCAGCGGCCCCACCACAAACAGCCAACCGTGAATGACCCGCACCCGCCGGTCCCGCCGCGAAGCATCCCCCGTCCCCGCCGCAAAGAGCAGCGCCAGCCCCACCCCGGGATAGAACGACCCGACCACCAGACCCGCGGGGATGGCCGCCAGCACGTAGAGCCAGTGCCAGTGCAGCACCAACCCGACCACACCCCCGACCACACCCCCGACCATCCCACCGAAGATATACCCGCTATTGGCGGGGTTCCCTGCCTGTGTTGCCTGTTTCATCGCACTCCTGCCCGATACGAAGAGCCGCTAGCTGCTCCGCCAGCAACCCGAACATAAACACAATCAGCCCCCCGACAAACAGCACCACCGCCGAATTGGGGATGTGGAAGCGGAGCGGCTCCGTAAGAAAGTAGCTCACCAGAAATGACAACACCGCCAACCCGTGCATCAGCACCGCCAGCGGAAAGTAGACCCGTAGCGGGGCAAAGAGCGACACCATTCGCATGATGATAAGGCCAAACTTGACCCCGTTGCGCACCAACTGCTGTCCGCTCTTCCCCCCCTGCCGCCGCTGTCCCGCAATGGGCACAAACCCCACGCTGTAGCCCGCCTGCATCAGCGCCAGCGTGCTGGTGGTCGGGTAGGAGTAGCGGTTGGGCAGCAGGTGCAGAAACTTGAGGAGAACCTCCCGCCGTACCGCCCGGTAGCCGCTCGTCAGGTCGAGAATGGGCGCATCTGCCAGGTAGCTGCCCAGACGGTTGAGCAGGTGGTTGCCCAGGCGACGGAAGGGGGTATCGCCCTGGGTGTCGGGGGTGCGTGCGCCCACCACCAGGTCATACCCCTCGGCCAGACGGCCCAGGAGGAGCGGAATAGCGGAGGGGTCCATCTGCCCGTCCGCATCCATCAGCAGCACCACTTCCCCGGTGGCGTGGCGCAGCCCGGTCTTGACCGCCGCGCCATTGCCCTTGTTGACCGGGTGGCGGATGACCCGCGCCCCGGCTGCCTGCGCCTGCTCTGCCGTCGTGTCCTGCGAGGCATCATCTATGACCAGCACCTCGGAGCCGGGGAGATACCCCCGCACCGCCGCCACTATCTGGGCGATGCCATGCTCCTCATTGTAGGACGGAATAACGACCGTCACCGTGAACGGAAACCGGCTGCCATCACTCATCGCGTACCATACTCCATACTCCTTGCTCTTCTCCTTCCGCGGACCGTGGTGGCCCCATACTGCGTAAAACCGCCCCTATTCTGCTGTTTTTTCCGTCCCTGAATCTGGCAACCCATACAGTGAGGTGAGGCGCTGCGGGTCCGTGCGTTCTGTATCGGTCAGTGTTGGTCCAAATGCTTCACTGCACCCACACCGCGCTGACCATCAGGCTCAGTGGGCGGATATCGTTTGAGCCGGGGTGGTCGTGCGCCGGGATGAAAATGGGCGCTTCCAGCGTCACGTCAAGCCGCTCCTGCCCTTCCAGAGAGGCAGGCACCGCCAGACGATAGACCCGCCACTGCCCCCCGACCACCGAGATGGTCGCCGGGTGGTGCTCGCTCCCCGGCTCGCCGCTCAGCCCCACCCGCAGCGGCGTATAGCCGGGCTGGTTCCCTGCCAGGCGCAGCGCCACGGTGCGACCAGGTTGGAGCGGCTCTGGCAGCGGCAAGACCACGCGCCCCCGCCCCTGGAGCCAGCGGTAGGGGATGGCATTCGACGTTTCGGTCTGTTCTGCCAGCGAAAACCCCTCGATATACCCGAAGTCGTGCCCGCTCCCCAGGTCCAGGTGGGTGGTCGGGGGGGGGAGCAGCCACCTCAGCGTCATCGCCTGCACATCCTCCCCCGTTTTCTTCTCCGCCTTCGTCAGGAGGCGGGCCGCTTCGTTCGGGCTGCTCTGGGCCAGCGCCGCGGCTCCGCGGGCCACCAGCGCGTGTTGGGCATCGTCCGAGCCTGTGACCTCCTGGGCATTGGCGGGGTATCCGCTGGCCACCAGCGCCAGCGCCAGGTAAGCCCGGCTGCTTGCCACATGCGGTTGGGCATCCAGCGCCGCTTGAAACTCCCGGACGGCCTGGTCATAGCGGCCATCCTGGTAGGCCCGCACCCCCGCCGCGTGGTGATATTCTCGCCTGATACCGTGGGCAATCGCTTCTGGATAGTCGCGGTAGCTGAAGCAGATACCCAGAAACCCGCCGACCAGCACCAGCGCCAGCACGCCGTTCAACCAGTGACGGCGCAGCAGCGCCAGCCCCCCCCTCCATCCCCCAACACCCACGAACTGGAGAGCGCCAGGATAACCCAGAGCGGCATCAGGTAGCGCGGCTCAACGTGAAAGAGCATCACCGTCAGGACGGTATAGCCGCTCCAGCACAGCGCCAGCCAGCGGAACATCCCCTCGCGCAGGGGAGCCACCAGCGCCGCCAACCCACCTGCCGTAAACACCAGCCACATGATATCACCTGCCACCCCCAGAGGCCACATCTCCCGCAGCGGACGCCCATAGAAGCTGCTCTTGAGCAGAAAATCTTCAAGAAACTGCGCCTTCCAGATGTGGAGAAAGTGGGGCCACGCATTGCGCCAGAGCATGTGCCAGAAGTGGGCCGGGTCTTCCAGGAACATGCGCCTGGTGTCGGCCACGGCAAACACCTGCCGGTCGCGCTGTGGCATCGTCTTCAGCACCTCCACGCCCTTTTCCTCATACTTCTCCATGTGCAGCCACAGGTTGACCGACCCGATGGTATCGATGAGGATGAAGCGCTGGTAGACCACGTAGTTCCGGGCCGTCCACGGCAGGATGACCAGCGCAGCAGGCACGAGAAAGACCAGCGCTGCCTTGAACGCCTTGCCCAGAAACGCCCTCGCCAGCAAGGGACGGGTGGGTTGGGGGTCGG
>DAOTUF010000058.1:0-5946 GCA_034437495.1 Chloroflexaceae bacterium
GTCAGACCACCGGCCAGACCCGCCACGCAATCATCCTGGCGGCAGGCGAATCCACCCGTACCCGTCCGCTCACCTACCATCGGCCCAAGCCGCTCATTCCCCTCATGGGGCAACCGCTGCTCGCGCACATTCTCGATGAACTGGTCGGAAGCGTAGAACGGGTGACGCTCGTCGTTGGCTACCGCGCCGAGGCCATCCAGTCTCACTTTGGCCCGAGCTACCGCGGTATCGACCTGTACTATGTTCAGCAAAACCAGACAAACGGCACCGCGGGAGCGCTGATGGCCGTAGCAAACGCGGGAGCCATTGGCGACCCGGGCGAAGCGTTCTACCTGCTCTACGGCGATAACCTCATCAGCCAGACAGATGTGATTGGCACAGGCCAGCAGCGCTACTGCCTGGCCGCGCTCCGGGTAGAAGACCCCACCGCCTTTGGCATGCTCGATATTCAGGGAGACCGGGTGGTTCGCATCATCGAAAAGCCCGCTACCGCCCCGCCCGATGCCCTGGGCAACCCCGGCATCTACCACCTTGACGGGCGTGTGCTGCCGCTCCTGCACCACATCCGTCCCTCCCCGCGGGGAGAATACGAACTCACCGACCTGATCGCCCTCCTGTCCGAGGAAGCAGGCCAACCCGTGGGCTACCATGTCTGCCGTGGCTTCTGGATACCCGTTGGCAACCCGTGGGATGTCCTGGCGGCCAGCGCGTTTCTCCTGGAGCGCCGCGCCTCCTTGCGCTCAGAGATGCACCCGCACGCCCTGCTGGATGGCAGCGACGTCAACGGATGGGTCCACATCGGGCAGTCCCGCGTCGGGAAGGGCTGCCGCATCATTGGTCCCGCCTTCATTGGCGACCATGTGACGATTGAGGACCACAGCACCATCGCCCACTCCGTCATCGAGTCGGGCGCGACCATCGGCGCACAGAGTGTGCTTGAATGGTCGGTCGTGGGGGAGCGTGCTGCTGTCGGGTCGGAGTGTATCATCCAGCATAGTTTGCTCGACAACGACGCGCGCGTGGGGGAAGGGTCCCGATTGCTGGCCCACCTGGCCCGGAATGTGACGGTGGTCTCCCACACGATGGGGTTGCTCGACCAGGATGCCCTGCTCCGTCGGGGGAGCGTCGTGGGGGCCGGGGTGCAGATCCCCCCGGGCGCGGTCGTCCAGCCAGGAAGCATCCTCCTCCCGCACATGCTAGACCGTAGCAGCAGTTGACACCGCTGCATCCTCTGCCGTAGAATAGAGCCACAGCGAAGAAACAAGATGAAACACCAGGTCAGGACAGAACGTTGCCCAGATCATGGTCATGTTCCTGATCCAGGGAGCTATAGTCAGGATATCTTTAGCATGAGCACACGCCCGTATCATGTGCAAGAATCGAGCGAAGCGTCGTTTGTTAGGGCACAGATACGGAGACTGCTCGCCCACCAGCACCATCATTGTCAGAGGAAGAATAGTCCATCATGAAGAGTACGATACATCAGGGACCCATCCTGAGCGAAACGGCGTCCCTTGTCGCGGTTGGTATCTGTGAAAACGAATCGATGGAGGAACCCATCGCGGCCTTGCTCGAAGCCGGTGACTTTTGCGGAAAGGCAAAAGAGACCGCGCTGCTCTACCCCCGCGGTACCCTGCCATCCCGCAGGGTAGTACTGGTTGGAATGGGAAAGCGCAGCGACCTGACCCTCGATGCGGTGCGGCAGGCAGCTGCTCAGGCCGCCCAGGAAGCGCAAAGGCTCAAAGTGCCTGATATGGCGCTCTCGCTCCCCGTCCCCGAGACCGCCCCCCCCGCCGCGGGTCCCCAGGCGATGGTTGAAGGGGCAGAACTGGGCGTCTACCACTACCTGGAATACAAAAGTGCTCCCACGCCCGAAGAAACGCACCAGGTCGAAACCCTGCGGGTCCTGGTGGAAGATACGCAGGACTTTGAAGCGGCTCAGCAGGGAACCGCATCCGGGCAGGCCATTGCCAGGGGGGTGGCGCTTGCTCGCAACCTGGGCAACACCCCCGGGAACCACCTCACCCCCACGCACCTTGGCGACGTTGCCCGGGATATCGGGGCCCGATTCGGGTTCTCCGTCACGGTGCTCGGGCGCGAAGAACTGGAGCAGCAGGGGTTCGGGGGGCTTCTGGCGGTAGCGCAGGGGTCGGCTCAGCCACCACGGTTCATCATCATGGACTATCCGGGCAATGGGGAGGAGACGGGCAGGGGCAGTGGCCAGGGCCACGACCGCACAGCCCTCCCGACCATCTGCCTGGTCGGAAAGGGCATCACCTTCGACACGGGGGGTATCTCGATAAAGCCCGCTCCGAAGATGGACGAGATGAAAATGGATATGGGCGGAGCCGCGGCCGTGCTCGGGACGATGCAGGTGGTGAGCGAGCTTCGGCTGCCGCTGCGGGTGGTCGGCCTCATCGGGGCAGCAGAAAACATGCCCGGAGCCACGGCCTACAAGCCGGGCGATATCATCAAGACGTTGAGCGGCAAGACGGTGGAGGTTCTGAACACGGACGCTGAAGGCCGGATTGTGCTGGCCGACGCGCTCTTCTATGCCCACCGCTATCATCCCCACGCCCTGATAGACGTGGCCACCCTGACGGGAGCCATCACTATCGCCCTCGGCCCCCATGCTGTCGGAATGATGGGAAACCACCAGCCTCTTGCCGACCGGCTGAACCAGGCAGGCGAGGCGAGCGGTGAGCGGGTCTGGCAGCTTCCCCTCTGGGACGAATACCAGGAGATGATGAAGAGCACCATAGCTGACCTCAAGAATATCGGTGGGCGAGAGGCCGGGTCCATCACCGCAGCAGCGTTCCTGTCGTCGTTTGTGGGGGACTATCCCTGGGCGCATCTTGACATTGCCGGGACCGCCTGGACCGACAAACCATCGCGGGCCTATCACGGAAAAGAAAAAGGAGCCACCGGGGTGGGGGTGCGTCTGCTTACGCACATGCTGCGCGACTGGACCGATTTCTGATTTTGGAGGCGTGAGAGATACCCAGAAGCCTGTTCTGAAATCTGAAATCTGAAGTTGAGAGGGTTTGCCAGATGGAATCGGAGCAATTTGTTGTACGTTTTTGGGGCACACGAGGGAGCTACCCCACCCCCGGTCCAGGAACCGTCCGCTATGGGGGCAATACCACGTGCGTGGAAGTGCAGGTGGGCAACCAGACTATTGTGATTGATGCCGGAACGGGGATTATCAATCTCGGTCATGAGATGCTCCGCCGCTCGCGGCAGAGTGGGAAGCCGATTGTGGCGACCATTCTGCTCACGCATATGCACCACGACCACACCCAGGGATTCCCCTACTTTCTGCCGGCCTATGTGGGCACCAGCAAACTCCATATCCTCGGCCCGCGCACCTTTGACCAGGAGATAGAGGAAATCTTGAACCACGCGGTGCTGCCACCCAGTTTTCCGGTCAGTCTGCACGAAATGCCCTCCATCAAGGTCATTCGGAGCTTGCACGGGACGGAGATGGTCGTGATTGACCAGGAGCATGGGAATCTCGAGATTCACAATGTCTACCACGACCCGGTGGAAAGTTCCCCGGATATCGTCTGTGTCCATATTCACAAGAGCTATGCCCACCCCAAGAGCGGGGTCTATATCTACCGCGTTGAGTGGAAGGGAAAGTCGGTCGTATTCGCCAGTGACACCGAAGGCTATGTGGATACCGACCGCCGTCTGGTTGCCTTCTCGCGGGACACCGACCTGATTATCCACGACGCCCAGTATACCGAAGAAGAATATGCCATGAAGAAGCAGGGATGGGGCCACAGCACCCCCTCTATGGCCTGCGATGTGGCGCGGCTTGCCAATGCTCGCCGCCTGGTGCTCTTTCACCATGAGCCGCTCTATGATGATGAGAAGATTGCGGCCATCGAACGCACGGCCCGCGAAAACTTCCCCGACACCATCGCGGCCTATGAAGGGTTGGAGATTGTGCTCTGATATCGATATCTGCGATGCACGATGAGCCGTTCCAGCATGAAGCGGGTAGGACTGCACCGCACTCGTCGCCACCGGACGGGTCAGCAGGAGAAGATTGGCGTGCGGCTCATCATCTGTTGCCCGTGGCCGGTACCGCGGCTCCCTCCCTGGCCTACCTGCCCCCCGACCGGCTCGGCAGCGGTGAGGTCCGAGCGTCTCGCCTCCAGATAACCCCGACCGACTCCCCCCATAACCCCCTCTGGACCTACCATCGCACGACCGGCGGCTACCTGCCAGTGCTGCGAAATGCAGCGCTCATCTGGCTGGCTCGCTATGTGGCGTTTCCTTCACTGAAATGCTGGCTCTACCGCCGGGTCGGGGTGCGGGTGGGGGGCTGCGTTTCGGTCGGCCTGATGGTCATGCTTGACATCTTCTTTCCGCAGGATATCACCCTGGGCGATGACTGCACCATCGGCTACCATTCAGTACTCCTGTGCCATGAGTACCTGCGCCACGAATGGCGGCGCGGTCTGGTCTGGGTCGGGCACGATGTAACCATCGGAGCCAATACGACCGTGCTGCCAGGCGTGGTGATTGGGGATGGGGCCGTGGTTTCGGCGATGAGTCTGGTCAATCGGGATGTGCCACCCGGTGCGATGGTGGGAGGCGTGCCGATACGCTTGATTCGACCAGGAAAGGACCAATCATCGGGATGCTGCTGCTGACCAGCCTGGAACGCCTGCTCCGCCGCGTCCTGGATACGATTGTGTCCGTGCCGCTCCTGTTCTGGGGCTGTGTGACTGCCAACATGGTCGGGGTGATAGGGGGGGGGATCTTCTGGTATGGCCCGATGCTCTGGTCGTCGCCCCTCTGGGCGATGCCATTCATCCCCGACTGTCCCCTGGCGGCGCTGGTCGGGACCGTTGCGCTGCTGGCTGTGTGGAGCCGCCAGCGCTGGCGGCTGTTGTTTGCGTTTGCCGCGTTCGGCTGCTTGAAGTATGGGGTATGGACGCTGGCATTCTGGTTGTATTACTGGAATGCGACGGGCAGTCTGGACGTGGTGTCCGTGACCATGTTTGTGAGCCACATCGGGCTATGCATTGAAGGGTTGCTCTTTGTTCCCCACATCCGCCCGCTTTCCCTGACGAAACGGGTGGTGGTGGTGGGCTGGTTTGTGCTGTCGATCTTCATCGACTACGGCCTGGGGTATTATCCGCCGCTCGGGGACTATGTGCCTGTGTCATTCGTGTTCTGGTTGGCGGTGGTCCTGACGGTCGTTCTGGGGAGTGCGCTGCTGCTCCTGCCCTTCGGCAGGGCGTCCAGGACCACGCTGCCAGCCGTCCGCTCCCCCTCGACGGGGTGAATGCTTCAGGTGCGGAGCGCTCCCCAGACGAAGGGTGCTCAGGTCGTGATTCAGGATACTATTCACCAACGGTCTTTCTTTTTCCTTCTTTGGAGCCACCGGGGAGCCACCAGACCAGCAGCCTGGAAACCTTCTCCGGTGCCTCACGTTGGCCCTCTTCCAGGACACAGGAACGAGACACAGGAGTAGCGCAGAAGAATCCGCATCATTTCTCTGGTCTTTTTCGTTCATGAGCATAGGGCTGTTCCACGAACCTGCAAATCAGCGCCGGTTGAACCACCTGAGTACTTGAATGGTCTTGCTTGAACGCTTGAATATTCAAGTGGTACAATGAGCAAGGCGACCCTGGCTCTTTGGAGCGATAGGAGTACGATACGACTATCAGGCCCCTCATCTCGCCCACCCGCTCCCCGGCGAAACCAGCGCCCGGAGGCAGCAAGGTGTTGCAGGGGGAACGCACATACAGAGCAGAGGGCATAGTGTTGGATAAAGAGACAACCAGCAGAGTAGACGTTGTCAACGACCACCCGCTGAAGCGGGTGGCTTGCGGGAAGCCGTAAGCCGATGTTGACCAGTTCGCTCTTCGGAGCAGACGATAGGGAGGTCACGAGACCCTGGGGTGCGTTGCCAGCTCCAGGCCCTCT
>DAOTUF010000059.1:0-4897 GCA_034437495.1 Chloroflexaceae bacterium
TACTGCATATAGGGAGTATCACCCAAGAGTTCTTCAAACTCGTCTTCGGTGATGAGCGGGAGAATCATCCGGGGTAGTTCTTTGCCCCGCTGCATCAGGTCTTCCTTTGTGATGCTCCGCATGTCCTTCCCTCCTTTCAGCATCCACACCTCCGCCAACCCCCGCACCAACCAACAGGCTTTAGGGGAAACTTCCCACCAGATATGCTGGTCGAACCGGGTAAACGCAGCCTGCCGCTCGGCTCGCTGCCGCGCAAATAGCTTGAAAAAGACGTTGTGCGGTTCATCTGCCAGTTCGCTCAATACTATCAGGGGCGTGTTGGCAAGCAGTTGATTGGTGCTCCGATACACCCCCGGTGCCTCCTGTTCGGTGTAGCCCCAGACCACGCGGGTGGATACTCGCGGGGTGCGCCCACTGACCAGGAACCCCTGCACCGCTTCGGCCTTCAGATGGTGCGTCCGGCGATAGAAGATTTCATAGCCCAGGAGGGCTTGCACGGCTTCCTGGTTCACCGACTCGGTGTATTTGAACTCGATGATGATATGAGAGGCGCGGCTCGTTCGGATACCGTCGGGCAGGTAGCGCATCTGCTTCGGTGTCCAGGTCAGGCTACGAGTGTTCTGAATGAGCAGGACATCCATTTCTGGAGGGTCGTTGCTCACATCCACATCGGTCTGGACGATGATATCGAGTGGCCCAAGCACCTCTTCCAGCACCCCCCCGAAGAGGTGATGCCAGCGAGTCGGCGGTGATGAAGGCTCCCCTCTCATCAGAACAGTATAGCACGTTTCTTCGCCTCTGGCAACGTGGGCGGGTAAGCCGGCAATCCCCACTACCCGAACCACGCCCCCCATCACCTCCTGTTCAGGCTTCGACCCCCGAAAGCTCAAATGCTTCATTGACGAAGGGGAACGAGCCAGGTTGGTAGATGCAGAACTGTTCTTCTGACAGCACATCGCCCGTCATCGCGTAGGCCCGCGACCGCGAACCGCTGCACAATGAATAGAACTCGCACACCCCGCAGCGGCCTGTCAACTGCGACCGGTCGCGGAGCGAGCGCATCACCGGGTTGTTGCGGTAGATGTCGGGCAGAGGTTGCTGGCGAACATTGCCCACGTGAATGGGAAGATAGCCGCAGGGGTACACATCGCCGCGCTGCGACACAAACACAAACCCGTTCCCCGAATTAATGTGCATGGGTGCTCTTCGGATGCGCTCCAGCGGTGGCGGCAGGTGCTCTTCGCGGACAATCTGGTCCAGGTGCTCCCTCAGCCGATAGTAGGTCTCGTTGAGGTGCATGTGCTGTTCTGGCGGTATCCCCTGCGCTTCCAGAGCTGCCCGCTGCACGACAATCCGCTTGTAGTGGTGTCCTTCGACGGTCTTGGCGCTGATAAACTTCGAGGCATCGTACAGGAAATTCATCACCGCTTCGTAGTCTTCTGGCGGGATTTCGTCCTCCGACAGGGCGCGGCCCGTGGGTACCAGAAAGAACAGCGACCACGTCATCGCTCCGATTTCATAGGCCAGCCGGAAGATATTGGGCAGGTCAAAGAGGTTGTAGCGGGTGACGGTGGTATTGATTTGCACTTTGATGCCAACTTCGCGGGCAATCTTCCACCCCGCGACGGTGCGGTCAAAGACACCGGGCACGCGGCGGAAGTCATCATGAATGGCAGCGTCCGAGCCGTCGATGCTGAGCGACATGGCCCGGGCGCCGGCGTCTTTCATCCGTCGGATATTCTCCTCGTTCAGCAGCGGCGTGCCAGAGGGCGACACCGCCATCAGAATGCCCCGCTCGGCCCCGTAGCTCATCAGGTCAAACAGGTCTTCGCGTTTGAAGGGGTCGCCCCCGGTCATAATGAAAATCGGGCGCGGCTTGCCAAACTCCAACACCTGGTCCATCAGCCGGCACCCCTCCTCGAAGGTCAGGATTTGCGGGTCGTGGGCGTCGTTGACCCCCATCCGGCAGTGGCGGCAGGCCAGGTCACATGCCTGGGTGGTCTCCCAGACGACAATGAACGGACGCTCGTTCAGGTCATACACCGGCTGACGGATAAGCCCCAACCGGTGCGCGTGGGGGTGTTCTCCGCCGTTGGCCTGGAGCTGCCCCTCGCCCTGCCCGTGGGCGTGGCCCTGGTCCTGGTTGTGAGGATGCGCATGTGGATGCATCATGATGTCCCTCTATCCTCCCCTGGCTCATGGCTCCTGACCGGCTGGCGGTCGGGAGTTTTCCCAGTAACATCTATCCAAACAAGCAAAAGTAGTGCTCAGTATACTCGCTGCCGTCGTGCATGTCAAGTGACACTCCGCGTTCCAGCCGGGCACCCTACCCGACGGCCCGTTCTATGGTGCTGACCCCCTCCAGGCGGTCTTCCAGGTCGTCATAAATCTGGCGAAGCTGCTCTAGCGTGGCCTCGTCCGCGTCCCAGAAGCCGCGGGCGCTGGCCTCCAGCAGGCGGCGCGTCATAGACGCGGCGGAATGGGGGTTCAGGTTTGCCAGCCGCTCCCGCATCGCCTCATCCAGAAGATAGGTTTCCGCCACGCCCTGGTAGACCCACCCTTCGACCGCGGAGGCGGTAGCGCTCCAGCCATAGGTGTTGTTCACGCGGGCTTCTATCTCATGCACCCCTTCATAGCCGTGGTTGAGCATCGACTCGTACCATTTGGGGTTGAGCAGCTTCGCCCGCGACTCCAGGCGGACCATCTGCTCCAGCGAACTGAGACGGTCGGTGGTCGAGACGGCGTCGGCGACCATCACCGAGGGGCGCTTGTCGCGCAGCTTCTCGACGCTCTTGGTGATGCCTCCCAGGTACTCGTAGTAGTGGTCAACGTCGCTGATACCAATCTCGAAGCTGTCAATGTTCTGGAAAGCGGCATCAACCGTGGTCAATGCCCGCTCCATCACCGCCCGCGACTCGCACCATTCGCCATTGGTTCCGAGCGTAAAGCTCTTGCGGCTCATAAACGCCTCGCTCAACTGCTCTTCGCTGTCCCACGTACTGCTTTCAACCAGGTGGTTGACATTCGCGCCGTAGCTCCCCGGCGCGTTGGAGAAGACCCGGGTCGCGGCCTCCTCCAGGCTGACCCCAAGCTCGGCGGCCTGCTCCAGCGCGTGCTTGCGCACAAAGTTCATCTCTAGCGGTTCGTCTGCCTGCGCCGCCACCCGCGCAGCCTTGTTCAGCAGGTGCATCTGGTGGGTGAGCAGGTCGCGGAAGATACCGCTCACTGTCACCACCACGTCGATGCGCGGACGCCCGAGTTGCTCCAGCGGGATAAGCTCCACATCGCTCACGTTGCCCAGTTCGTCTTGCTTCACCTTCATGCCAAGCAGCGCGAGCACTTGCGCCACCCCTTCCCCGTCGCTCTTGAGGTTGTCCGTCCCCCACAGCACCATTGCTATCGTTTCGGGCAGGGTCCCTTCCTCCCGCGCCATGCGTTCGAGCATCTGCTCCACCAGCCTGGCCCCGGTCTCCTGGGCAAAGGCCGACGGCATACGGAAGGGGTCTAGCCCGTGCAGATTGCGCCCGGTCGGGACGACCGCCGGGTTGCGTACCACATCGTTGCCGGGCGAGGGCGAGATGTAGCCGCCCTGCAAGGCTCGCAGCAGCCCTTCAATCTCGCGCTCCTCCACCATGCGGACGGTCAGGTCGTTCAGGAAGTCCCACAGGATGTGCAGGGTCCCCACCTTGATACTGGCCTCCTGCTGGAGATAGGTGTCTGCTGCGGAGCGACGGGACTGGAACGACGAAGCCAGAAAGTCGCCCGTGATGGTGGGTTGCTCGTCGGCGGGGGTGTGCAGGCCATCGGTCAGCCCCACCAGCCGGCCCATTGCCTCCCGACAGATAGTATCAATCTGCTCCCATCGTTCCTGGGCCGTTCGGTCCACCTTCAGGCGGGCGCGAAGCTCGTCGTAGTCCCACCCGAGCTTCTGGGCAACCAGGTGCGGGAGGGGCACCAGTTTCGCGTCCGGCTGCGTGAAGGCCGCCACCAGCGCCAGGATATCGGCCAGTTCGCTGGCAGACGGCGGCTTGCCAAGCACGTGCAGCCCCATAGGTATCATACGCTGCTCCACCTGGAGCAGTTCGTGCGCCAGCGCCGCTACATAGACATCTTCCGGGAACGGGACCAGTCCCGTCCCGTTCCCCTGCCCATTCACCGACGGTTGAGGTTGGACGCCATTCGTCGCCACCTGCTGGCCCTCGGTGTTTGCATCGGGGCGATACTCGACCACAATGTCCAGCTTCTCCGCCTGGGACCGGATATCGTGCAGCAGTTCGGGGGAGGGCTTCTGGCGGTAGCTGTCCAGACTATCTTTCAGGAGCCGCAGCCCCTTATACAGCCCGGCGTGCTTCAGCGGGGGCACCATATAGCTGACCAGCGTGGCAGCCCCGCGCCGCTTGGCAATGGTCCCCTCACTGGGGTTGTTCACGCAGTAGTAGTAGAGGTTGGGCAGGCTGCCTAGCAACCGCGTTGGCCAGCACGTGCTGGATAGCCCGGCCTGTTTGCCAGGCATAAACTCCAGCGCTCCGTGGGTGCCAAAATGCACCACGGCATCGGCTTCAAACACCTGTTCAATCCAGGTGTAGAACGCGGCAAACCCGTGGTGGGGGGCCGCGTCTTTCGCCATCAGCAGCCGCATGGGGTCGCGCTCATAGCCGAAGCTCGGCTGCTGCCCGACAAACACCTTCCCGAACTGGCGGCCCAGGATGTGAAAGTTCTTGCCATCGTTGAGCAGGTCGCCGGGGGCGCGTCCCCAGAACGGTTCAATATCCTTATAGGCGGGGAAGAGGCGCAGGTAGCTCGACACCGGCAGCTGGTCGGCCACGTTCCCGTCGGTTCCGTAGAGCAGGTGGTTGCCCTCTACCACCATCTGGCGCAGCATCTCCGGGGTTTCGGG
>DAOTUF010000060.1:0-8425 GCA_034437495.1 Chloroflexaceae bacterium
CGCGGGCAGCGACGATGACGGGGTGCATCAGCTTCCCAGTGCGGATGGCGGGGTGGCGCTCCAGTGGCGCTACCGCGTGCTCCACCTGTGGCGCATGGAAGCCGAAGAGGTGCTGACGTGGAATGTGCCAGCGCTGCTGCCGCTGGTGGGGCAGATGCAGATGCGCGACCCGGCCACGCTGGTGCCGGAGGTGCTCCGCCGCATCCAGGCGGTGGAGGAGGAGGAGACGCAGCAGCGGTTGCTGGTGGCACTGGCATCATTGACCGAAGACAAGGAGGTATTGCAGATGATAGAGCACTTCATCGAAGAGGAAGGGGTATTGCTCGACACGCCCTTTTTGCAGAAGCTCCGAGCGGAGGGCCGCGAGGAGGGACGCGAGGAGGGCTGGGAAAAAGGCCGCGAGGAGGGGTGGGAACAGGGAACCCGCAAGGGGCACGAGGATGGACGCAAGGTGGAATGCCGACACATGGTGGAGCGGACGGTCCACCTGCGCTTCGGCAACGGCCCACTCGACCTGGCGGCGCACCTCCAGCACCTCAGCCTGGAGCAACTGGAAGCGGTGTTTGACGCGGCGCTCACCGCCCCCTCCCTGGAGGCGTTCCTTGCGCACCTGCCGGCGGCCCCCGCTCCGAATGGGGAGAGTGGGGATTAACCTTCTCACTTCAAACGAAACGGCAACCGACAACCATCAGGTGTCAACTATCCGGTATGCAGGGGCGTGGCGGGAGAAGGGGGAGCGTGCTGTCTTGAACTGATCACGTCGGGGAGAGCTAGAGCGGGATCATGCGATGTGGGAGATGCCCCGGTTTTTAGCCAGCGCCTTCGGGAACGTTCTCAAGGTGGTTGCAAGAGAGCTATGGCTCCTGTTCAAAGCCTTCCAAAACCTGGTCAGTGCGGTGTTACAAGAAATCTCACTGGTTGTCAAAGCATTCTGGAACTTGATCAAAACCGTCTTGCACCTGCCCTGGAATATCTGGCACCTCCTCAAGGCTATCTTTGTTCTCTTCAAAGACACGGCTGAGGGGTGGAACCAGGACCACGCTTCGCAGCTTGCTGCGGCTCTGGCGTTCTATACAATCTTTTCGCTGGCCCCGGTGCTGGTCATCGGTATCGCCATTGTGGGGTTGGTCTACGGCGAAGCCGCCGCCCAGAAGGAAATCATTGGAGAAATCGAAAAGCTGATTGGAAGGGAGGGGGCGAGGGGAGTTCAGGAATTGATAGAAAACTCCATCCGGCCATCGGGCAACATTGTGGCCATCATTATTGGCGCGTTTGCCATGCTGCTTGGCTCTTCGTGGGTGTTTGCCGAGATGAAAGACGCGCTCAACATGATCTGGGATGTGCCCAAACCCCACCGGAGCGTACTTCAGATTATCTGGAACCGTATCCTGGGGTTCTTTATGGCTCTGGGCATTGGCTTGCTGATTCTGCTTTCTGTCATTACCCATACCTCCCTGTCATCGTTCTACGAACGCGTTCGGGATTGGCTCCCGGGGATGCATGTGGTCTGGGAGGTGCTCTACTTTTTGCTTGCCCTGGGGATTATCACGCTGCTCTTTGCGATGCTCTTCAAGGTGCTGCCCGACGCAAAGATTGCCTGGGGCGATGTGTGGATCGGAGCCGCGGTCACGGCGCTGTTGTTCGACATAGGACGCCTCCTCATCTCGCTCTACCTGACGAGCCGCAGCTTCAGTACCACCTACGGCGCAGCCGGGTCGCTGGTGGTTATTCTGCTCTGGGTCTACTATTCTGCCCAGATCTTCCTCTTCGGGGCGGAGTTTACCCATGTCTATGCCCAACGGTATGGCTCCCAGATTGTGCCAAAGTCGCGGGTCCCTCGAAGCCAGGCGGAGGACCAGTGAGGTTCCGCCACCGCCACCGCGCTCAACCGGCCCCGCCTGACTTCGCCACGTTTGCTCATTTCAGCGTATAGCTCACGTTCAGGAAGAGGCCAACCACCGCCACCTGTTTGCGTTGGGCAAAGCCGATGCAACCCGCGCCCTTGCTCGCCGCGCTGCCGCAGGAGGCTCCCCGGCCCGCCCGTAACCGTGCGCATGAGGTCATGACGGCTGGCGCATCTTGATGTATCGCACCAGGTCGCCCACCAGCGCCGGAGGGGAAGCCAGCAGCGGCATGGAACTGGTCTTTTGCTCAAACAGCACCCGTGGGTCGAGCACTGCGCCATCCGGCAGCATCGTCGTCACCCCGCCGGCGGCCTGCAAAATCGCCAACCCCGCCGCAGCATCCCAGAGCTGCGGACGACCAATGAGCGCAGCCGGGGTGCTGGCCCGCGCCACATAGCAGAAGTGCGCCGCAAAGCTGCCGAATGAGCGCATCTTGCCCGGGAACGTCACCACGTAGTCCAGGTGCGTCCGTGAGTGGTTGATAATCCAGTCGGTGCGTTCCAGGCTCGTCTTCTCGCTGACGTGGATGGGTTTTCCATTCCAGAAGGCTCCCTGCGCATCGTTCCAGTAGCATTCATCGGTGGCAGGCAGGTAGACCACCCCGCGGTATGGCTCCTTGTGGCGGAAGATGCCAATGGAGACCGCCCAGATGGGCAAGCCGCACAGGAACGCTTCCGTCCCGTCTAGCGGGTCCAGGCACCACACATACTCACGGTCGCTGTCCTGGCTCCCCTCTTCCTCCCCCACAATACCGTGCTCCGGGTAGTGTCCGCCGATCTGGTCCCGCAGCATCTGTTCAATCTCAATGTCTGCCTGGGACACGAGGCTCTGGTCGGCCTTGCGCTGCCCCTGCACCGAGTTGAAATAGCCACGGGCAATGGCTCCGCCTTCGCGGGCCCACGCACACACCCGCCTCATATCAATCTCAATCTCATTCCCGTGTCCCTGCTCATGCTCCTGCATTATTCGCCTCCCTATCTGGCATCGTTCATTGTCTCCAACTCCCGCCCTCGCCCCCCGCCCCCGGGCATAGCCGGTCATCCGCCACCGATGTGGCACACCTCGCCACACTGCAATAACTCCCGCGCCCGGGCTTCGTCGCGCTGAATGTGGGCGCGGAGTTCGTCAACGCTGGCAAACTTCTGCTCCCCACGCAGGAAGTGCAGAAATTCAAGCCGCATCTTCTGCCCATAGAGATTGCCCTGCCAGTCGAGCAGGTGGGCCTCGACGGTGGGGCACATCTCTGCCTCTGCAAAGGTCGGGCGCACCCCTACATTGACGATGGCGGGCACTGGCTGGTGCTCCACGCACGCGCAGCAGGCATAGACCCCGTTGGCAGGTACCATGTGCGTCGGGTCCCCGTCCAGGTTTGCAGTGGGGAAGCCAATCGAACGCCCCCGTTTGTTCCCCTCCACCACCACGCCGCGTACCCCGAAGGGACGACCGAGCAGCTTTTGCACCGCTTCGACCTTGCCCTGGTCGAGCAGGTGGCGCACGCGGGACGAACTGACCGGTGCTCCCTCTATCTGCATCGGGGACAGAGAGCCGACCATAAAGCCAAGGCGCTGCCCGATTTCCATCAGCGTGGGGATATCGCCTTCGCGGTTGTGCCCCATCACGAAGTTGGCCCCGACCCACAGTTCCCGCAGCGGCATCAGAGTGCAGAGGTGCCGCAGATACGCTTCGGCGGTGGTCATCATCGTCTCGCGGGTGAAGGGCGCAACAATCAGCCAGTCCGGGTTGAACGCGGCTATCAACTCGATGCGTTCTTCCAGACTGGTGATAAGCCGCTGCCTGCGCTCAGGATGGATGACCGTGGACGGGTGGGGGTCGAAGGTGAGCACCACGCTGCACGAGTTGCTCCGCTGCGCGTGCTCGATGGCCGTGCGGATGAGCAACTGGTGCCCGCGGTGAAACCCGTCGAATTTGCCAATCGTCAGGACCGCTGGCTGGTCGGTGATGCGATGTTCAAGCGTAGAGACAATATGCACGGTCTTCCTTCCTCACTTTTCCCTCACTCCTTCCTCACTTCTCCCTCACTTCTCCCTCACTCCTCACTGACGTTCGTCTCGACGCCTGTTCGGGCAATCTTCTGCAAATGGTAGAGCTTGTTGAGCGCCTCCAGCGGGGTCAGTTCGTCCACGTTCAGCCGCCGGATATATTCCACGACCGGGTTGGGAGCTACATCGAACAGGGAAAGCTGTGGAGCCTCTCCCTGTTCCTGATCTTTCTCCTGTTCCTTCCCCTTCCCCTTCTTGCCGCTGGACGGTAGTTCCTCCACCCCCGGTCCGGGGAGGTGGCGCGGTTCACCGGCTCCGTTCTGCTCCAGTTCTGCCAGCAGTTCGCGGGCGCGTCGGATGACCGCCTGGGGAATACCCGCCAACTCTGCCACGTGGATACCGTAGCTGCGGTCGGACCGACCGCGGCGCAGTTCGTAGAGAAAGACGACGCGGTTCCCCTGCTCCAGGGCGGCCATGTGGTGGTTCTTGACGCGGGGCAGGATATCTTCCAGGTCGGTCAGTTCGTGGTAGTGGGTGGCGAACAGGGTGCGGCACCCCAGGCGCGGCGCGTTGTGGATGTATTCGACCACGGCCCGGGCAATCGCCATCCCGTCGTAGGTGCTGGTCCCCCGTCCCACCTCGTCCAGGATAATCAGGCTGCGGGGGCTGCTCTGCAAGAGCAGGGAGGCCGTTTCGGTCATCTCGACCATAAAGGTGCTGCGCCCGGCGGCCAGGTCGTCCTGGGCCCCGATGCGCGTGAACACGCGGTCTACCAACCCCACCTCGGCGGCGTCCGCGGGGACGAACGAGCCAATTTGTGCCATCAGGACCATCAAGGCCACCTGGCGCAGGACGGTTGACTTCCCCGCCATGTTCGGGCCGGTGATGAGCAATACTTGATGTTCGCTCGTGTCAACCTGGGTATCGTTGGGCACGAACGGCTCGGCAAGCGCCTGCTCAACGACGGGGTGCCGCCCACCACGAATGTGCAAGCCAGTGCCTTCGTTCAGCACCGGGCGCTTGTAGCCGCGCCGGAGGGCAACCTCGGCCAGCGCTGCCACCACGTCGAGCGCGGCCAGCGTGCGGGCCGTGGAGCGCAGGGCATCGCTGTGGTGCAGCAGTTCCGCGCAGACGCGCCCGAAGGCCTCACGCTCGTATTCAACGATGCGCTGCTGTGCGTTCACGACGACGTTCTCATACTCTTTCAACTCGACCGTGATATAGCGCTCTGCATTGACCAGCGTTTGCTTGCGCTCGTAGTGCGCGGGCACCTGGTTGCTGTAGCTGCGGGGGACGGAGATGTAATAGCCGAATACCTTGTTGTAGTCAACTTTCAGCGATTTGATACCGGTGCGCTCGCGCTCCAGCCCCTCCAGCGTGTTGATATAGTGCTGCGCTTCGCGGCTCGCGGCCACGACCTGGTCGATGCGCTGGTCGTAGCCGGGGCGTATCACCCGCCGGGCCGGTTTCTCCCCATCTTCGCCTTCCCCTTCACTGCGCAGGTAGTTCGAGGCTCCGAGCAGGGCAGGCGGGTCATCGTCCAGCGCCTCTTCCAGGAGCGCCAGCGCTTCGCTGCACGGGTCGAGAAAGGCGCGGGGTGGTGGGTCGTCGGGGGAGGAAAGAGGCTCCTCGCTCCCCTCCTCCGCTGCTGCCCTGCTATCCTCTGTCGCTGCTGCTGCTTCCGGGTGCGCTTGATAGTCCCCGTTATCCGCTTTTTCCTCCCCTTCCGCTTCTTCCGACCCCTCTTCTGCTCCTTCTTCCTCCCCCCCGAACAGGTCATCGCCTGCAACCCGCGGGGCCGGACCCCGGCGGGAGGCCGCCGGGCGCAGTGTGGAACCCTCCGAAGGTCCCAGGGCCGTCAGGGGAGTGGTGTCGGCGGCCCGTTGCGCAGCCTTCTGCTGCTCCTCGGTCAACGGTCGTCCATTCCCTGCACGCTTCCGCTTCCACACGCTCCCTGTTTCCGGCTCATCCGTCTCCAGGTTCATCAGCGCTTCCTGCTCGCTCACCGCGGCGATGACGGCGGGCAGGGTCCGCAAAGCCTGACGCAGGGAGACGAGGTCACGCGGGGTGGCCACCCACCCGCCCTGCATCACACGGTTGACCACTCGCTCCATATCGCCCACGCCCTTGAGAGCCTGACGCACTTCGGCCCGCAGCAACCCCTGCTCAACGCAGCAGGCTACCGCCTCCTGTCGCCGGTGCAGGGCTTCCAGGTGAACGAGGGGTTGCGAGAGCCAGCGGCGGAGCAGCCGCGACCCCATCGGGGTGCAGGTATGGTCCAGCACGCTCACCAGGGAGCCTTTTTCCTTGCCGTCGCTCCCCTCCAGGATTTCCAGGTTGCGGCGGGTCTGCGGGTCCAGCACCATAAACGTCCCGGTCGTATAGAGCCGCAGTGACGTTATCTGGGAAGCGCTCCTGCGCTGCGTGTCGTGGGCATAGTGCAGCACGGCCCCGGCGGCCCGGGTCGCCAGGGGGTAGGGGTCTAGCCCGAAGCCCGCCAGCGATTGGGTCTCGAAGTGGCGCAGCAAGGTGTCCCGGGCCGTTGCCAGTTCCCAACACCAACTTGCCATCGCGGTTACGTGCCCGTGCGCCCACTGTGCGGTACTCTCCTGTTCCAGGCGGCGGGCCGCCCGTTCGTGGGGCAGCAGCGCCTCCCGTTCCTCTTTCGTCATCGGGGCCAGGTCGTGGGTCAGACGGGAGGTGCCGGGGGTCAGGCCGGGCAGTTGGAGCCGCTCATCATCGGGTATCAGTACCTCGGAAACGTGCAACCGCCCCAGTTCTCCTTGAAGGTGGGTGGCGGCCTGGTCGCCGTGAAACTCCGTTGCCGCAAACTCGCCGGTGCTCAGGTCGGCATAGCTCAGGCCAATGTGCGGCCCGTCGGCTATGACGGCTGCCAGGTAGTTGTTGCGACCGGCGGTCAGCATCGAGGGGTCTATCACCGTGCCGGGGGTCAGGACGCGCACTATTTCGCGGTGGACCAACCCCCGCTGGCGGTCCGAAGGCTCTACCCCCGCGGCAAAGACCGAGCGTGGGCGGGTGTCGCTCCGGCTGGAGGGGGTCTCGCTCAACTGCTCGGCAATCGCCACCCGGTAGCCCTGGTTGACCAGGCGAGCCGCGTAGCTTTCAACGGCGTGGTAGGGCATCCCGGCCATGGGGCAGTAGAGCTTCTGCCGCCCGGCGGGAGCTTTCTTCTCGGTCGCATATTCCTTGCGGGTCAGCGTGACCTCCAGAAGCTCCGAGACCAGCTTGGCATCATCGTCAAACACTTCGTAGAAGTCGCCCAGACGGTAGAGCAAAATCGCGTCGGGATTCTGAGATTTGAGCTGCTGGTATTGTCGATACCAGAAATGGAGATCCGTTTTTGCCATGGGTTTCGAAAAATTCCTGTTTCACATCTCTTCTGCTATTATAGCGCACCTCGCAGGTTGTGTGGTATACTACCATACATGTCAGGGGACCAGAGGGGAGAACGCTATTCCGCACCCTGCTCGGTTCTTCAGAAGAAATGTTCATCTCATGCGAACTGGAACCGCAGAGCCAATTCGGAAATCTGGCAGAGCGTGGTTGGCAGTCGCCACAACCAGAACCAGGGGGATACAACGTTGATGGAACGGGGTATTGAGGTGCCCGCCGAATGGGAAAGCATTGCCCGCCTGATAGACTTTGTAGACGAATTGACGAGCGCGATGCTCCTCTCAGAGGATCAGGACTATGTGATGCGGCTGGTGATAGAGGAAATAGCCACCAATATTATCAAGTATGGGTATGAGGATGGGGCGCGGGGGGTTATCCAGCTCCACTGCTCCACCCGGCAGGGGCCGCTCCATATCGTCATTCGAGACCAGGGGCACCCCTTCGACCCTCGCGAATGTGTCGAACCGGACCTGTGCGACGATGTGCAGTCGCGCACCATTGGCGGGTTGGGGCTGTTTCTCGTACGGGAGTTTTCCGACTACCTGGCCTATCACCATGATGCGGGCAGCGGGTGGAACGAGCTTCTGGTGGTCAAGGGGTAGAAGATGTCTATGACCATGACCATGTTCGAGCGTCTGCGGAAGATACCCATCTTTGATGGGTTTTCCGATGCCGACTTGCAGCGGTTGTCCGAGAATGTGGAAGAACGGCACCTGAAAGAAGGAGAGGTGTTGTTTAACCAGGGGGATGAGGGAACCGATACCTTCGCCATTCTCGATGGGGCGCTCGAAGTCGTGACGTTTGTGGATGGCGAGGAAATCCGCCTGGAGGTGCGCCTGACTGGTGAGATCATCGGCGAGATGGCCCCCATCGACAACAGCCCGCGTTCGGCCATGGTCCGGGCCGTGCGCGACAGCGACCTGGCCGTGCTCAACCTGGAGAGTTTCTATACGCTGCTGCTGAGCGACTCGGTGCTGGCTGTGGAGATGCTCAAGCGCGGTACGGCCCGCCTGCGCAGCACCAGCCAGCAGATGATTACCGGGCTGGAACTGAAGAATGCCGAACTGCTGAAAGCCTACGAGGATCTGAAGGCGGCGCAGGCAGAAC
>DAOTUF010000061.1:0-6687 GCA_034437495.1 Chloroflexaceae bacterium
AAAGCGCACTGGATTGATGCGGCGTGCGTGGGCGAGACGGGGTCGCAGGTGCGGCTCGACCCTGAGATGCCGGTGCTCAGTATCACCGCAATGGGGCACGGCACCCGCCAGATGTGCGGGACAAACAAATACGGCTTCCCCATTCGGCACCGCACGCGGCAGAAGCGGGTGCGTGGGTTTCAGACGGGCGACCTGGTACGCGCCGTAGTGCCGAAGGGGAAGCACCAGGGCCCGCACGTCGGGCGGGTAGCGGTCCGGGCCAGCGGCTCGTTTCGGATCGGCACGCGAGACGGCATTTCCTATCGGCACTGCACCATCGTGCATCGGGCCGATGGCTACGATTATCGCAGCAGAAAGGAGGAGCGCGGTTTCCTCCACTGCCACTGAAGTGGCGTGGCTTCCACCGCGCAAGATTCGGTGATGAGTGATTGTGCTCACGACGGGACCCCGGGGGTTGGGAATATCTCCCGGCCCCTGGGGTCTCTTATCCCAGACCGAGCGCCTTGCCCCCTTGAAAGATGGCGGTGGCGGCTCCCCACGCCAGCACCAGTTGCCCGACGATACTGACCCAGGTCCACCTGGTTCCTAGCTCCTGCCACTCGGCAGCAACCGCTGCCAGGCAGGGAGTGTAGAGCAGCACAAAGACCATAAAGGCCACCGCTGCCAGCGTTCCGTGCCCTCCGCTGCTGGCTTCGAAGCCGCGACGGATGCCCCCCACCAGCGCGGCAGACTGGGCTTCCTCGCCATCCTCGCCCAGGTCAATCCCAACGATACCCGGTATGGCTCTCGCCGCGTCCAGCATGGCCACCCCGAACCCTCCGACGAGCGTTCCCATCTCTTCGGTGAACGAGATGGGAGTAGCCTCTGGTGGTTCTTCTTCCGCTTCGCCCATGCCGTAGGTCTGTATCATCGTGCTGACCACGATTTCCTTGGCCACGAGACCGGCCACCAGCGCTCCGCTGGCCTCCCAACTCCCAAACCCCGTCGGGGCAAAGACCGGTGCCATCCCCTTTGAGATGGTGGCGAACAGGCTGCGGTCCAGGGCAGTGTCAGTGCTGGCGCTGGCATCGGTTCGTGGTCCCCCGACCGGGATGGTCACGAGAAACCACATGACGACGCTGGCTACCATGATGATGGTCCACGCCTTTTTCACAAACGATGCGGTGCGGCTCCACATCAGCGTCCAGATGTTTTTGAGCGTCGGGAGGCGGTAGGGGGGAAGCTCCATAATAAAGGGAGCACGTTCTTTGTCCCTGAACATCGTATTCTTAAGCGCCATCCCGAGCAGCATCGCCGCGGCAATGCCCGCGACGTAGATACCCCAGACCACTACCCCTCCCAGGTCGGGAAAGAAGATGGTCGCCAGCAGCACGTAGATGGGGAGCCGCCCCCCGCAACTCATGAAGGGTACCAGCAACCCGGTCAGCACGCGGTCGCGCTCGTGCTCCAGGGTGCGCGTGGCGTAGAAGGCCGGAACCGTGCAGCCAAACCCGACAATCAAGGGCACGAAGCTTCGCCCATGCAGCCCGATCGGGTGCATCAGGCGGTCCATCACGAAGGCGGCCCGCGCCATGTAGCCCGAATCCTCCAGCACCGCCAGCGCCAGATAGAGCGCCATCAGCACGGGCACAAACACCAGCACCCCGCCCACCCCCGCAATAATCCCATCGATGACGAGGCTTTCGAACCAGCTTCCGCCCAACCCTACCGCGCCAATGGCTGCGGCGACCCAGGAGGTGAGCGGCCCGCCAATGGCTGTATCTATCCAGTCCACGAACGGCCCGGCTACATCGGTGGTTATTTTGAACACGACCCACATCAGCACCAGAAAGATGGGTACCCCGAACGAGGGATGCGTAACCACCCGGTCAATGCGGTCGGAGCGCGTTTCCGCCGACTCTTCGGGACGGCGCACCACCTCGCTGACCAACCCGTGGATGAAGCTGTAGCGCTGGTCGGTCAGGGCAAGGTCTATCTCATCGCCGTAGGCGTGGTGGAGGCGGGAAAGACTGTCTGCAAGTGCGGTCAGCACCGCTTCGCCCCCCTCCACGCGGCGCACCTTGTCCCGGATGGTCGAGTCCTGTTCCAGCAGTTGGATGGCCAGCCAGCGCGGGGTATAGCGCTCCTGGAGGGCAGGAACGGTTTCGATAGCCTCGGCCAGCGCTGCAATCTCTCGTTCGATATCCGGTCGGTAGGGAACCAGGACCGCGGCTCCGGGAGCCGCTACCCTGACGGTGGTCATAGCTGGTTGACTCCTGCGATGATGGCTTCTTTCAACTGGTCCAGTCCTTTTCCGTTTCGGGCAACCATCGGAATGACTGGTATCCCCTGCAACCGATCCGACAGCTTCGGCCCGTCAATGGAAATCTGGCGTGATTCGGCCATGTCGAGCATATTCAAGACGATGATGAGGGGGATGCCGGTTTCGAGAATCTGCATCGTCAGGTAGAGATTGCGTTCCAGATTGGCCGCATCGACGACATTCACGACGACGGAGGGATGGTCTTCGACGATGAACTCGCGGGCAATACGCTCTTCGAGCGAATAGGCGGAGAGACTGTAGGTGCCGGGCAGGTCAACAATGGTGATATCCTGCCCGTTGTGACGGAAAACCCCCTCCTTTTTTTCCACGGTCTTGCCTGGCCAGTTCCCGGTATGCTGGCGCGAACCGGTCAGGGCATTGAAGATGGTGCTTTTGCCAGCATTCGGATTACCAGCAAGGGCGACGAGAGGTAGTCTCATGCGGCTTTGTCTTCTCATTCAGAGCGGAGCAGGGTTGCGGAAGTTCCTGGGAGACGGGTTGCACGAGGATTTTATGGGCAATCCCCCGTTCCACCGCCAGACGGGTATCGCGCACGGCGAGGAGCAACGGCCCTCTGCCCTGCCCCTGGACAATGCCGACCTCGACACCGGGGATAATGCCCAGTTCGGCCAGGCGATGGGTTGCCTGATGACCAGCAGCAATGGAAACCACTCGGAAGCGCGTTCCCGTCTCAGCCATGGTCAACGGACGTACAGGAGCAGGCGCACCATCAAAGGTCGCCTCATCCCTCGGTTGCGCGGAAGGCCGGTCTGCACCGTGGGTGTGGGGATGGTCCCGCTCGCCACCATGCTCCTGCTCCGGACCGTGACCACGATGAGCCTGTCGCCTTCTTCCCCATCCAAATGGCATAAAGCTATGATGTCTGATCATAATGAAATGGCAGCACAGGAAACCACCGCTCTGGCGGATGGAGGGAGTGCCGCCGTCCTCCTTTCTGTCTTTCTGTCGTTTGCTTCTATCGCCTGGTGTGTGCTCGTCCAACTCGCTGGTGAAAACTTAAGGAATACCTGTCACCCTGATCGCATTATATCGGGTTTCGCGTCTTTGTCAAATGGCGGATTCGCTGGTATGTGCGTACCTGCCCGAAGGGGGCAGATTCCCTGGGGAGTGAGGGGAGAGCGAGAATGTGGGGAGGGGATGATAAGGGTTTCCTGAAGTTTTTACAGGATAGTTAGAAGGGAGTAGAATCAAGGTGGGGTCAGGGCCGTCTGATCCCATCGCATCCCTGCGCGAACGGACAGGACTATCGGATATCGTAGTATCCTTAATATCCTTGTATCCTTGATTATGACGAACATCAAACGCCTGACCAGGCGCATTCAGAAGCTCCTGACGGTTCCGCTCCTGCTCCTGTTTCTTCTGACCACGGAGAAGCCCATCATTCTTGCCGATGTTCGGAGATGGGCCCGGCTCGAACTCGATGGGCAGCGGAGCCAGTCCGACCTGAGCAACCTGCTGACCCTGCTTGCCCGCTACAAAGAGTTTCGAAACCTCTACTACCATCGCCTGTTTCAGGGCCATACGCTGACCATTCTGGTGCTCTACTTCCTCAAAGTCTTCTACCCACCCCTGCCCTTTCTGTTTATCCGCAAAAGCTGCACCATCGGGCCGGGGTTGTTCATTCAGCATGGCTTCAGCACGGTAATCAACGCGGATATCGGAGCAAACTGCTGGATCAACCAGCAGGTCACGATCGGGTTTCGTGACGAGAGCGGGCGTCGTCCGACCCTGGGCAATGAGGTGCGTATCGGGGCCGGGGCTAAGGTCCTGGGGGGGGTGACGCTCGGGGACCATGCCGTCGTCGGGGCAAATGCGGTCGTGCTCAAGGATGTGCCACCCAACTGCGTGGTGGTGGGGGTTCCGTCCTTTATCGTCAAACGAGATGGGGTGCGGGTCCGCGAGGAGCTATAGCGACGCCACCCCCAACCCCATCTGCTCCATCGCCATCTCCTCGCGGGAGCGCATCGCCGCGGCCTCTTCGGGGCCGCGTTCGTGGTCGTAGCCAAGCAGGTGAAGCATCGCGTGGGCCACGAGGTAGGCCAGTTCGCGTTGGGGGGAATGCCCATATTCGGCGGCCTGGGAGCGGACCCGCTCGGACGAAAGGGCGATATCGCCCAGGTAGCGCGGAGCACCGGGGGGCGAAACAAAGGCAAGAACCCCACTCCTCCCACTCCTCCCACCTTCGCCAGCCTCGCCCTCGTCGCTGGTGCTGGCAAACGAAAGCACATCGGTGGGAGCATCGTTCCCGCGGTAGTCGCGGTTCAGGGCGGCAAGCGTGCGGTCGTTGCTGACCAGCACGCTCACCTCAACCAGGTCGGTCACGCCTTCCAGCGCTAGCACAGTGGCGACAGTGCGCTCAATCAACGCCCGGTCCACCACCCCGGCGCTGGCCTCATCAAGCTCTGCATCCACCTGGATTTCAACGAGCGGGGCCGGGGGTTGCTCCATCACAGGCTCATTCCCATCACTTCAACCGCCATTCAACCACCATTCAACCACCATTGCACAGGGATGCCCACGGGTCAGTCCTTCTTCAGGCGGCCCGCCCGCATATCCCAGTAGTGATCGACCGAATAGGTGATACGCTCTCTGGCATAGGCTGCGTCTTCCCACCCCACTGGTTCAACGCGGGTTCCCTCCAGGTCCTTGTACACCGTGAAAAAATGTTCCACCTCTTTGAGGTAGTGCTGTGGCAGTTCGGTATAGTCCTTGTAGTCCTGAAAGAAGGGGTCGTGGTTGAGCACGGCCAGCACCTTGTCATCCGGGTCGCCCTTGTCGAGCATACGGAACATCCCGATGGGGCGAGCCTCCACGATGCAGCCGGTGAAGGTGGGCAGGTTGGTCATCACCAGCACGTCCAGGGGGTCGCCATCGTCGTAGTAGGTTTGCGGAACGAAGCCGTAGTCGCCGGGGTAATGCACCGGTGAGTAGAGCACGCGGTCCAGCATAAACGCGCCGGTTTGTTTGTGATATTCGTACTTGTTGCGGGAGCCTTTGGGGATTTCTACGATGACATGGATGATAGTGGGAACCGTGGGACCCGGTTCCATATCGTGCCAGAGATTAACGGGCATACTATCTGGACAGCACGAAGCTGCCACACTCCTTTCCATAGTTGTTTATCTTTGCCGGTCGAAATTTCTGTTCTGTCTTATCGGGCCATGCCGGTATTATAGCAGAAGGGGTTACGGCGACGGGAGCCAGAGCAGCGGCGAGGCATAGTCCACATTTGCGGTCAGTCGTTCGGTGGGGGGAGCGCCAGGTCCCCACCGCCAGAGTTCGCCCGGGCGCGAGGTTTCGAAGGTGGCTTCGTCGGAGGGCGCGTCGGCCTGCCAGCCGGGGGGGAGCACCACGGCCAACCCGCTCCCATCGGGCGACCAGGCAGCTCCCGTCACGCGGGAGAGGTCATCTATGGGAGCAGCGATAGTCTCGCGGGTACCCTCGGGCAAGAATATCTCCCCGCTCTGCCCCAGGCGAAGCACCTGCGCCCGCCACACCTCGTAGCCCTGCCACCCTCGGGCGTTCTGGGGGTCGTGCTCGGTGATGACCAGACGGGCCGGGCCTGCCGGCGCGAAGAGGGTGGGAAGCAGCCAGCCGGTGCCGCTTCCCACCAGTTCGCCCTGTCCCTCAAACGAATCGCCCATTTCGGTGTAGTTCATATCAACGAGAGCCTGGTAGCCGATGAAGCGATGGTAGGCAAGTTCCGCACCGTCAGGCGACCACGCCGGAGCGTAGACCAGACGACCACTTTCCTGGTCGCCGCGGGCGACCGCAAACGACCACCCGTGTTCCCCCCTGGTATTGATGAGGCGAATGGTGTTGGCCACGTTGGGCGTGGTCGGGTCCTGCCCCACCACGCCCGGTGCCTCCACGGACTCGGGGGGGGTGGCAAAGGCAATCCGCCGACCATCGGGGGAGAGGGCCGGGTCACAGCCCGGTTCGAAGGTGGTTTCGGTCTCACTGGCGAGGTTGAGCAGGCGCACCTCGCTGGTGCTGCACCAGGCAGCCCAGTCCAGCCACTCCCGGGGCCGCTGCTGGTCGGAGTCCGAGGAGGCATAGACGAGCATCTGGCCATCGAGCGACCACGAAAGGCTCCCCTCGGCCCGTCGGTCGCTGGTCATCTGGCGCAGGTTGGTTCCGTCGCGCTCAACCAACCAGATATCGCCTGTGCGACCGCTCCCGCGCACCAGCGCCAGCAGGTCTCCCGCGGGGGTGGCGGCAAACTCGCTGACGTTCGTGGCTATCTGACGTTCCTGACCGGTGGCGAGGCGGTAGGCCATCAGGGTACCTGCTCTGAGGAAGAGGATTTCTTCTCCCACCATCGTAATTGGAGCGGTAGGGGTAGGCAATGGGGTGGGGGAGGG
>DAOTUF010000062.1:0-4799 GCA_034437495.1 Chloroflexaceae bacterium
ACGACCGCGGGGGCCAGGGCAAACAACTGGTCTCCCTCGGCAACCGTGCCGTAGCCTTGCAGATAGCCGTGGCTGTCGGTCGTGAACGGCTCGCCGGCCAGGTTTGCCACATACTCCCCCCCCGATGACAGGCCATCGGGCAGGCGGTAGACCAGCGCCCCGGCCACCGGCTCGGTGCCGTCCATCACCCGCACCTGGGTACCAATCACGCGGAAGGGAAAGGTCTGCGCGGCCACATAGGGCCGCTGGAAGGGGCCGGGCACGCCCCCGGCCACCACCTGCGGGGAGGGGTAGGCTTCGATGCGAAACACCACCGCGTCCGACCGACCGAAAAACTCGCTGGCAAAGACATCCCAGAAAAAAGTATGGGTCGTATTCGTCTCCAGGTTGGTCGTCACGGTGTCGTCCGTGGGGAGGGCAGGGTGCCACGTTCCCCCTCCGTTGGTCGAGTAGAAGGCCTGCACAAACCCCACCCGGTCGCCCTCCGCGTCCGACAGCGTGTAGGGGATGGGGATAACCTGCTCGCTGTGGATTTCTGTTGTCGAAAAGCCCTCTGCCTTCTGCGTGCTGCCGGGCCGGGCGACCGCAACCGTCGGCGGCGTATTGACCAGGTTCTGCCCCCCATAGAGGTTGTTGGTGTAGATCGCATGCTGCTGCCAGTCGTTGGCAGCCACGAAGTCTGCATCGCCATCCCCGTCCACATCCCCGAGGGCCAGGTCCATGGTCGTATCCTGCTGCGTGCTGAAGGGCCGTGCAGCGGCGAAGGAGCCAGTCCCATCGTTGATATAGGCGACGTTCTGCTCTGCGGCGTTCCCCACTGCCAGGTCCATATCCCCATCGTTGTCGATATCTGCGGCAGCCACGCTCCACGTCTGGTCGGTGCCGGGGCCAAAGCAGCGCACGTCCTTCGTCTGGTCGCACCGCACGGTGCCATTGCTGAACGCCCCGGCTCCGTCGTTGAGGTAGACGACATTCTGTTCAAGCGCGTTGCCCACGATGAGGTCAAGCGACCCATCCCCGTTCACATCGCCGGGGACGACGCCGGTGGTCAGGTCGGTGCCGGTCCCAAAGGTGCGGGAGGCATCGGACGAGAAGCTCCCCGACCCGTCGTTGAGGTAGAGGATATTTGACCCGCCAAACACTCCGAAGACGGCATCAAGGTCACTGTCGCTATCCATATCGCCCAGGGCTACACATTCCACAGTGGCCCACTCCGCGGTCGTCGTGGAGTAGGTGTCGAAGATGACCCGGCTGGAGAACACGCCGCTGCCGTCATTCAAGAAGGTCGCCAACCGCACGACCATGACGGTCTCGCCGTCCTCATCAAGGATGGTCTCCCCCTCTTCATCGGTGGCGGGGAGCGGGTGCGCCGCTGTGACGACGTCCAGGTCGCCGTCCCGGTCCACGTCGCCCATGGCCATGGTGAGCGCGAGATATCCCGCTATGTCCTCGCTGGTCTGGGGGGGTTGCTCCAGTTCGGAGAAGGTACCCGACCCGTCGTTCAGGTAGACCATCAGCGTCCCATCATCGGGGAAGGGGCTGAAGAATGTCCCCTCTGCCACGATGTCCAGGTCGCCATCCCCGTCCACATCGCCCACCAGGACCGTTGAGATGCCGCGCTCGTCCCCGAACGCATACTCCTCCTCTTCGGGAAAGTGGCCGGTGCCGGTGTTCAGATAGATCACCCCGCTGCTCCCGCCTGTGATGAGGTCCAGTGCGCCATCCCCGTTGACATCTCCGAGCACCACCTGACGGGTGTCTTCAAACTCCCCGCCAAAGGTTTGCACCGATGCACTGCGCCCAGGTTTGAGGTGCTCCTCTTCGCTGAGGTAGATGCGGCTGTCCCCATTATCCCCGCCTGCAACGAGGTCAAGCTGACCATCGCCGTTCAGGTCCTCCACGACCAGGCTGGTGGTGGCTCCTTCGCCCATCCCGAAGGGCCGCTGCACGGGATTGGTTCCCACACCTTTCCAGAAGTAGATGGTATCAGGTTCGAGGTAGTTTCCCACGATGATCACATCGACGGTTCCATCTTCGTTGGCATCCTTCAGGGCAACATCATAGGTTGCCCCTTCCCCGCTGCCGAAGTTCACCTGGTTGGCAGGGGGGAAGGTGCCGCTGCCGTCGTTCAGGAAGACCATATCCTGCGCATCATAGTTGCCAGCCACGATATCGAGGTCGCCGTCTCCATCCAGGTCGCCCAGGGCCACGCTCGTGGTTTCGCTCTCGTCTGTGCTGAAGGCATGGCTTGTGGGGAAAGTGCCTTCGCCATCGTTCAGGTAGACCATGCTCTGGGAGGCGACATTCCCCGCCTCATCCCACGCCAGCGCGTTGGCAACCACCACATCCAGGTCGCTATCCCCGTCCAGGTCGCCCAGGGCTACGTCCAGGGTCTCGTCATAACCGCTGCCCAGGGGGAGGGGGTCTCCCACGTGGCCGGTGCCATCGTTCAGGTAGATGAGGTTCTGGGTGTTGTCCGCGTCTTCAATGTCCTCATCCCAGTCAACCCCATTACCAACTACGACGTCCAGGTCGCCATCCCCGTCCAGGTCGCCCAGAGCCACGCTCCAGGTCACATATTCCCTATCATCCAGGGGATAGGAGGTCGTGAGGTTTCCCTGACCATCGTTCAGGTAGACCATATTCGGCGCATCCTGGTTGCCCGTGACCACATCGGGGTCGCCGTCGCCATCCATATCGCCCACCGCCACGCTGGTGGTGGTTTCTGGCGAGCCAAAGGGAAGCTGACGGGAAAAATCGCCCTTGCCGTCGTTCAGGTAGACGGCATCCTGGTCGAAGAGCGTACCCGCCACAATGTCCGGGCTGCCATCCTGGTCCATGTCGGCAACGGTCACACTGCTAATGGACTGCCACTCGTCCCCGAAGCGGCGTTCGAAATCGCCCGGGCTGGAGACCACGCCCGCGCCGTCGTTGAGGAAGACCGCGCTGTTCCCCGTCTCGGAGGCAACAACCACATCGGGTGCTCCATCCTGGTTGACATCGCCCACGGCGACCGCCCGGGTGGTGCTGGTGGTCCCCCCGAACGACTGGCTTTCGTAAAAGCGCCCCACCTCATCCCCAAAGTAGATGGTATCTTGCTGGCGGTCATTGCCGACCACCACGTCGAGGTTGCCATCGCCGTTCAGGTCGCCGAGCGCGATGCTGGAGGTGCGGTTTTCCTGGTCGCCCAGGAAGGCGGGTGGGTTCACGTTCCCGCTGCCATTGTTCAGGTAGACCGCGTTCTCAGTATCGTGGTTGCCCGTGGCGATGTCGAGGAATCCGTCGTTGTTGATATCGCCCAGAGCGAGGCTGTAGGTGTTGTCTCTCCCCGTGCCAAACGAGAACGTGTTCCCGCTCCCGGGCGGCATATAGGGGTCGTCGCTGGAGAAGTTGCCCGCGCCATCGTTCAGGTAGATCGTATTCCGCGTCCCCACCTGCTCACCGCTCCCTTGCTTCTGGATGGTGCCAACCACGACATCCAGCGCACCATCACGGTTGAGGTCGCCCAACGCCACGCTGTAGGAGCCGCGCTGCTCCTCCCCGAACGAGCGCGAGACGGGGAAGTTTGCCGTACCATCGTTCAAGTAGACGATGTTTTCGGGAGTATCCTGGGCGCTCAGGCTGCCCACCCCCGGCTCCGGGGGGGTGGGAGGTAGCTCCTCATCCTCATCGTCGCCCGGTCGCCTGATGTTCACCACCACGACATCCAGGTCGCCATCCGCGTCCACATCGCCCACGGCAACCTGCCGCGTCAACCCATCTTCGGCCCCAAAGAGCCGCTCCTCGGAGAAATACCCCTCCCCATCATTGAGATAGACCGCATTCCAGGTTGCGATGGGTTCATCATCAATGAACTGCTCCTGCGTGTTTCCCGCCACAAGGTCGAGGTCGCCATCGCCATCCAGGTCGCCCACGGCAATGCTCGTCGTCTCATCTGCGCCGCTCCCAAAGCAGCGAATCTCTGCGGTATCTTCGCACGCCCCGGGGGGATCGCTGGCAAAGCTGCCGCTCCCATCGTTCAGGTAGACGACATTCTGCCCCCACGTCCCCGTCACGATATCGAGGTCGCCATCGCCATCCAGGTCGCCCATAGCGACAGAGAGGGCTTCGGGGTTGGTGCGCCCGAAGGCCCGCCGCGTGTCGAACGAGGGGGTTTCGGCCCGGGCGGGGGGAACCGGGAGGGGAATAAGCGAAAGGCTGAAGAGCGTGATGAGGATGAGGGAAAGGACGGCCCGAAAGATTCGACCGTGGCCCGGCCTGCCCGGGTGCTCTGGATATCTGGAGCTGTTCATGGCGTGTTTTCCTTCCTAACCTTGTGTCGCATGTGGTCCAGGGGGGAACCTACTGGATGCGAGGTACCTTCCCGTATTGTACGACGGGAATCGTTGGCGGGCAACTGGCCCAAAGAGCCAGAACTGTTGAGGTCCGGGGGAGAAGAGCGCTGCATCCTCATCCTGATCTCCGCTCGCCACCGTACATCAGGCATCCGGGTCAACCAGCGCGTAGCCTGTCCCCCGCTCGTTCACCAGATAGGCCGGGGTCAGCTTCTTGCGCAGGTTGCGGAGGTGGGTTCGCAGGAGTTCCTGCGCCTCGGCGTCGCTGGTTATGACACCGTGGGTATACTGAACAATGTCGCTGCAATGACAGACCTGTTCCGGTCGCTCGGCCAGATAGAAGACCAGCGCATACTCAATCGGGGTGAGATGCACCGGTTCGCCCCCGAAGGTCACTTCGTGGCGCGTGCTCCCCACCACCAGTTGCCCAACGCGGAGGACCTGGTGGTGGGGAGCACGCGCCAC
>DAOTUF010000063.1:0-1571 GCA_034437495.1 Chloroflexaceae bacterium
AGAGGGCCTGGAGCTGGCAACGCACCCCAGGGTCTCGTGACCTCCCTATCGTCTGCTCCGAAGAGCGAACTGGTCAACATCGGCTTACGGCTTCCCGCAAGCCACCCGCTTCAGCGGGTGGTCGTTGACGAATGATGGGTGTGACAGGCAACGAGCCAGTGCAGAAGCCCGAGACGTGCCCGTACGTCAGGAAGGGAACACTGGTATTGGTCTATCACTCGTCATGCATCACTGAGTATTATACCGTATGATTGCGACCATGGAAGCAGGATGGTGGGGGGATTCTCGGGTCACGCCCGGCCAATGATGGCGAAGACCGCGACACTGAAGAGTACCTGTAGCAGCACGGACGCCACTTGCAGCATCCGAGCGCCCGTCTCCTCGCGGCGGTAGAGCGCCAGTCCGAAGGCGGTATTGAGCAGGAGCAGACCCGCGGCAGCCAGCGGGAGAAACAATACCTGGTGGCGTGGGCGCAGTTCGGCCACCTGACCGGTCGGGTCAAAGCGCATGGGGAGGGTCTCTGCAAGGTCCGGGTAGAACCCGGCGAGTATGCCCCACAGGAGCAGGTTCAGCCCGAAGGCCAGCAGGAACGACCACCGGACCACCGGGTCGCTCCAGAAGGCATAGAAGACCATACGCCCGGGCTGCTGCGTGTGGGGGAGCGGCTTGACCGCGCCAATCCTGCGGCGCTGTTCGAGGTTCTGGACGAACGTGTCCCGATTGGCGGGAGAGACGGCATAGGCATCGCTGGAGGTATGCAGAATGAGGCACTTTTCTGGGGGGAGCGAAGAGAAGAGGTGCAGGCGTTGGCCCTCGCTGGTGCGTCCCCGCCCCCAGTAGGAGCCAATCCCTTGTAGAAATTGCAGCGGGATATGGGCCCCCGCGTCGCCGCTGTCCACCCGTTCGATGTCATCAATGGGGATGACGGCGCGGTTGCCAAGCCAGTGAACATAGATGCCGTTGCGGTCCATGGTGTAGCCCATCGTCAGCCCTCCCCCGACCCGATAGGCCAGAATGCCCGTCAGAATGGTCAGACACACGACCGCCACGCATTCGCCATAGAGTGTCAGGTCAACAGGCCATTCCTCGGGGGGACGGAGCAGGGCGGGCACCAGCCGCAGCCCCAGAAAAACCACCCCGCCCGTGGTGATGATGAGCAACACCAGGCCAATCCACGGGCCGGGGGCTGGTTTGGGTTTCCATCGCTGCATGGCGCGTCAGGGAGCCTCGCCCGGTTCGCCCGGCTCATCCGGTTCGCCCGGCTCATCCGGTTCGCCCGGCTCATCCGGCTCGTCCGCTCCAGCAGGGGCAGCAGGGGACGGGGTGCTGGTGGTGGTCGCGGTGGGGGTGGTTGTCTCCGTCACCCCCACTGTTTCCACCGTTCCCGCCGTTTCTGCGGTCTCCGCTGCCTCCGCTCCTTCGCCCGTTGCGGTGAGCGTCGGGGTCAGCGTGGGAGACAGGGCGGGCGTGCTGGTGGTGGTCGCGGTGAGCGTGACCGTTTCCGTCCCCGTCACTATCGCCGTTTCTGCGGTCTCCGCTGCTTCCGCTCCCTCGCCGGCTGTGGTGAGCGT
>DAOTUF010000064.1:0-5512 GCA_034437495.1 Chloroflexaceae bacterium
CGACCGCCAGGTCCCCGAGCAGGTCGTAGTTGTGCGGTTGTGCCTTGAGCTGCGCTACGCGGCTTTCCGGGTCCCCGATATCGCCAAAGGTAATGGCCTGGGTTGGGCAGGCCTGCGCACAGGCAGGCACGACGGCCCCGTCCTCATATTCCACATACCCCGACTGGCCCGTATCCCGCTTGTAGGCGATGCGGGTCAGGTTGATACGCTGCACACAGTAGGTGCATTTCTCCATCACCCCGCGGTTCCGCACCGTCACGTCCGGGTTGCGCATCAGCTTGTAGCTTTCGGTGGTGAGGTCGGAATACTGGTAGTAGTTGAAGCGCCGCACCTTGTAGGGGCAGTTGTTGCCACAATAGCGCGTGCCGACGCAGCGGTTGTAGATCATCTCGTTCAGCCCTTCCAGGCTGTGGGCGGTTGCGGCGACCGGGCACACCGGTTCGCACGGGGCAACTTCACAGTGGACACAGGCTAGCGGCTGATGGTAGGTCCGCGGGTTGTCGATGTTATAACCCTCGTAGTAGCGGTCAATGCGTATCCAGTGCATTTCCCGCCCGGTGAGCACTTCTTCTTTCCCCACGACGGGGATGTTGTTCTCGGCCTGGCACGCCGTCACACACGCGTTGCAGCTGGTGCAGACCGTCAGGTCGATGACCATACCCCACCGGGCACCCCTCCAGTTGCCCTCATCGTCAATCCACCCGAAATTGCCTTCCCAGGTGTTTTCAATCTTGGGGTAGAGCGAGGGTTGTTCGCCCTCTGCGTGACCGTGGCCGTTGTGACCGTGGACCGATGCCGGGTCGTCGCGGAACTGCTGGATGGTGCCGGCGTGAATGATGGACGGGGTCCGCTTGTCAGTCAGTTCTTGCAGCTTCGGATGCTTGACATCAATGCTGTGGTGGTGCTGCGTGCTGGCAAGGCGGTGGGTTCCCCCCACCTCGCGGATCTTTGCGCCGGTGCCAAACCAGAGCGTGTCACTCTGGCGGAGCGTGTAGGCATTGAACCCGATGCCCGTGCCAATGTGTCCCGCTCGCGTTCGCCCGTAGCCCAGGTGGACCGTCACCGAGTCGTTGGCGTGGCCCGGCGTGACCCAGACCGGAGCTTCGACAGTTGCCTCCTGATAGGTGATACTGATGACATCCTGGCTGTTCAGTCCGAGCTTCTGTGCTGTCGTCGGGCTAATCAGCGCGGCGTTGTCCCAGGTTATCTTGGTCAGGGGTTTGGGCGTCTCCTGAAGCCAGCCATTGTTGGCGTAGCTCCCATCCAGCACGGTCGGGTCGAGGCGGAAGACGATTTCCATCTCGTCCCCGCTGCCCCGGGCCGCAGACCGCGGGAAGGAGCGGCTGGTCAGGGTGGTTTCCCGTGCGGGCAGCCCGCTGTCAGCGACAAGCCCTTCCTGCAAGATTTGCTCCCACGCTCGTTCGGAGCGGTTGGGAAGCTGTTCGCTCCAGTAGGCTCGCACGATATCATACCCGGAGGCTTCGCCGTCGCCCGTCAGAGCAGCCAGCAGTTCGCAGGCTGACTTGCCGCGGTACAGCGGCGCAATCAGCGGTTGAATGATGCTGGCGGTGCCATCGAAAGCCCGCACATCCCCCCACGCTTCCAGGAAGTGGGCTTCGGGGAGGTGCCAGGTGCAGTGCTCCGAGGTTTCGTCGTCGTACAGGCTGAGGTGAACGCTCAGGTTGACCTTTGCCAGCGCTTCGGCAAAGTTGAGGTCGGCGGGCGCGGTGTAGACCGGGTTCCCTCCGATGATGATGAGCGTTTCGACCTCGCCGTCCTGCATATCGCTGACCAGCGCTTGCAGTGAGGCAAGCTGGTCGGTGGGCGCGGCTTCGACCGGGTCGGTGTAGACCACCGTCTGCCCGATATTGCCAAGCACGTTGTTGATGGCATGCACCAGGGCGTGGACTTCTGGCGGCTGCCCTTCGCCCACCATCACGATGCTAGCTCCCTCGTGCGCCTTGAGGTCTTCGACCACGGCGTCCACCCACTCGGCGGGGGCAACGTCCGCGATATCCCCATCGACGTCCATGCCCAACCCCTTTGCCACGGCCCGGGCGAAGTCTTCGACATCGCTGGAGCGGAGCGGCAAGCGGTGGTCGGCCATCGAGCCGGTAATCGTCGGGGTGCTCTCCACGACATACAGCCGGTTCATGTCGGTCTGGTCTTCGCGGATGCGTCGTTTGTCGGTGAAGTGTCGGCTGTAGACCATCTGGGCCGGGCCATATTCCAGGAAGTCGGCGTCCAGCGACAGAATGACCTCGGCGTTTTCGAACTGGTAGTGCGTATCCACATACTCGCCAAAGGCAAGCTGTGCCCCGGCGCGGGCGTTGTCACGTCCCATCGGGTCATACTGATGCCACGTGACCCCGGCGCTTTCCTGGAGGGATTGCAGCTGACTGGCCAGCGTGGGAGAAGTGACCGTCTCGGTCAGGATGCGCACTCCCTTGCCCTGCATGGCCGGGGTGACAGCCTCAACGAAGGCTTCCCAGGTGCTCACGTCGCTGGCATGGCGGACAACCTGCGAACGGTCCGGGTCGTACATGGTCAGGACCGCTGCCTGGGCAATCAGGCTGGTGGTTCCCAGGCTGGCAGGGTGGGCTTCGTTTCCTTCGACCTTCGTGGGGCGGCCTTCGAAGCTCCGCACCACCAACCCGATGCCGTAGCCATTGGACGGCATGGTCGTGGCAAAGAACATCGGCTCGCCGGGCACCAGCTCCGGTCGTCCGTCTACGTAGGGAACAATGCGTTCAACTGGCTGAAGCGGGCCACAGGCTGTGAGACCAGCCAGCGCCATCGATGCACCCATCAACTTCAAGAAGGTGCGGCGGCTGACCGGGTTTTCCCAGTTCATCAGTCCGTGGGGAAACTCGTTCTGCACAAACTGCTGAAACTCTTCGGTTTCGGCCAGTTCGTCGAGACTCCGCCAGTAGTGCTGGCCGTGGGCGTTGGCAAGACGCGCACGAATCTCAGCCAGTTCGACCTGTTTGTTGTTTGTTTGTTCTTTCATCATCACCTGTGACACACAGAACAATTGGTAAGCTGCTCGATATTCCACGTCGTACGGTGGCATGTATCCAGGCAGTAGCCCATGGTGAGCGACTTGGCTTTCCACATGACCGTCATCTCCTCAACGATACCATGACATTCAGAACAATCCAGCCCCCGGCCCTTGACGTGTATGCTGTGGTTGAAATAGACAAAATCGGGGAAGTCGGTGACGCGGGTCCACCGGACCGGCTCTTGCTCTTCGAACCGATTGGTGAGCCACTCTAACCAGAAGGTTCCCTGCATTTCGTTGTGGCAGGCCATACACGTATCGAGCGAGGGCATGCCCGCGTACTTGGATTTTTCGACCGAGCTGTGGCAGTAGATGCAGTCCATTCCAAGAACCCCTGCATGCATCTGGTGGGTGAAGGGGACCGGCTGCTCCCGAGGAACATTGATGCGCCGGATGATATTGGACCGGTCGAAGACTGCAAGAGCGAGGAGGACCAGGATAATGAGGTAGAAAAGACTGAGTGCCCCTACTTTCGCATAGACATTGGCACTGGGGCGAAAAATCTGACCCATTGGATACTTTTCCTCTCCCTTAACACTAGCTTCTCTGATGATTCCGACAATGCTTCATGAGATGGCGAACGACCCTGTTACCTTTCTTGTGTTCAAACGTGTATCCCAACAACCCGCTCACGCACGGAGTGGAGCGGGGTTTCTTGCACCTGCGCATGGCACGGGAATTGCCCTTCCCGCCAGGGGCTATGCCTCCCCACTGGTTTGCGGTCGTGCGTGCTGATGCGACGGAGGAGACAGCGCCTATCTTGCGTTCGTTCCCAGGTCCGGGGAACACGTTCTCTTGTATGAAGTGCAACCAGGGGCTATTATAGTTAAGACCCGGAGGCTTGTCAAACCTTCCGAAGCATACCGATCCGCTCGTATTCCCATCGTCCATCATCCATACCATCATGCCCTGCCCGGGTGGATGGTGGATAGCTGACTGAAAGACGGAACGTTATGTCAAAATTGTGAATTCCCTCACAAGTCCCGTTGCAAATATACCACTCCTGTTCACATACGTCAAACCGGAGATACGCTGTGTTCCCCCCTCTCCCCGCTTCCCTCCCCCTCACTCCACAACCACCCGGGTGAGCAGGAGCGCGTTGGGGCCGTCGAGGGTCGGGTCCGGGGGGGGCGTGGTAGTCAGGGGGAGCCGCTGCCCATCCGATGGATCGTACAGGCCGACGACGAGGGAGGAGGTCCCGTCGGGCAGGTCGGCGGGGATGGGAATGGGCAGTTCGGTTGTCCTGAAGCGGTTGGTTCCCCAGGTGCTCGTGTCGTAGGGGATATCCAGACTGAGGTAGGGGTGTCCGTCGGGGCCGACCAGGTGAGCGAACAACCAGAAATCTCGCGGAGGGGCGGCCCGGGTTTCCCAGAAGAGCTTGCAGACGAGCGGGCGTCCCCGCTGAATGTGAACAATAGGCTCGTTCCCCGGCGCTTTTTCCTGCTCGTTCCCCGGCTCCTCCGCTTCCGCAACGGTATAGCCGCGAAGCTGGATAGTCGCGCCGAAGCGAGCTTCGCGGGGGTGCTCGACCGTCGGCGGAACCTGGTACACCCAGGCATAATCCACGCTGTGGATGGTGACGGTATGGACGGGCGTGGCGCGGGGGTAGAACCGGTCGAAGGGGGGGAAGACCGTGCCCTGTGCCTGGTAGAGATAGACCACGACGTAGCCGGTCTGGTCGGGGAGACGGGCCGTGCGCGGGGTGGTGGCCTGTGCTCCGTGGCGCAGGTAGGGGTTCAGGGTCGGTATCATAATCGCCGCAGTGACCACACCGGTGATGTCCGTCTGGTCATTGAGCCAGGCCGCAACCTGGTCGAACCCCTCGCCCCACCCCATCGAAAAGGTGCGGGCCCCGGTCGGCGTTCCCCCGAACACCTGGTTGAAGGCGACGATGGAGTAGGGGTGATACCAGGCAGCGTTGAGCAGCGCCGCCAGCACCATACTGACTACTATCGGGACACGCAGACGCGACAGGTCGCCCTTCACCTTCGCAAGAACCGTGCGGCCTGGTGCTCCAGGACGGTCATGCACTGCGCCCCCCCCCTTCCCCCAGAATCCCATCAGTCCTACGGCGGCCAGGATGTCTACAGCAGGAAAGACCGGTAGGAGGTAGCGGTCGAACTTCTTGGGAAAGAGGCTCATCGCCAACACAAACAGGATGATAAACCCGGCCAGGGTCCCCACGCTCCTGCCCCCCCATCTCTGACCCCTTCCCATCCCTCCCCGACTCCTGAAAACGAGTGGGAGGAGCAGGAGACCAGCCAGGCTCCAGGGGGTCGTCCGCAGTGCCAGGGCAACCGGGTAGTAGTGGGGGCCGGGAGCGGGGTCTTCCTGCCCCAGGAAGAAGTTGCCCGTCATGTGGGGGTTGGCTCCCTCTGCTTCAACCCCGGTGCGCAGCAGGTGGTAGACCTGCACCGGGTCGGCCCGCACCGCAGGCCACACCAGCGCGAC
>DAOTUF010000065.1:0-5704 GCA_034437495.1 Chloroflexaceae bacterium
CTGTCGGGCCGAGGTGGGCGACCAGCTTCCCAAGCGGCTCGTCGTTGACCTGCTGAACCTTGCCGACGAGCAGGGATTGACCACGCCTGAAGAGGGAGCCGTAGGGCTTGGGGCGGAGTTTTCTTTCCCCTTCGTCACGATTGAAAGCGTCTATCCGGTCGATGAGCACACCCTGCTGGTTATCAACGACAACAACTACCCCTTCAGTTCGGGGCGGCGGCCCGACGTGGCTCCCGACAACACCGAGTTCATTCTTGTGGGGCTGCCAGAAACCAGCCGCGAATAGTCTGGGATTCGGGCAAACAGTTTCGCACACGTTGGTCCTGTTGATGGGGAGGGGAGGGGCGCAGCGTCCCTTGCCCCTCCCCGTTCCCTGCTTCAGCGGTAGGACCCGTGCATCCCACCGGGAGGAGAACGGTCTTTCTGGAGCTGCGAAGCCAGATGGATGATGGTCGTAATCGCGTCGAGGCGGAGCAATTCGGAGTCGCGGCGATAGACAGCAGCGGCAACCCGGTCCAGCAAATTGTCCGGGTTGACTGGCTTGAGCAAGTAGTCGAAGGCTCCGGCCCGCAGAGCCGCAATAGCCGTCTCCAGTTCCCCGGAGCCAGTCATGACTATCAACGCGGGGGGACGTTCCAGCTTCCTGGCGGCGGTCAATACCTGGATACCATCAATCGGGCCGATCTGAATATCCGTGACAATCACATCAAACCGTTCGTGTCTCAAGCGCGAGAGCGCCGTTTCGCCATCGGGCACGGGCGTGACACAGTAGCCCGTGCTCTCAAACAGGCATTGGATGGTTTCCCGGAGGGCGGCGTTATCTTCGACAAGGAGTATACTGGTGCTCATGATAACCTCCCGGCCTGGAGGCATTTGACAACCCCCCGACCCACTGCTACTATGGCTGTTCAGGGTCGGGGTATCTCCCCCGACCCCGGTCTCTGTGACATCCCAGAGGGGTGGAAAGGGGCACGGGTACTGCCGTGCCCCTCTCCGAATGGTCGCCTCTCCTGATGTTCACACGTTCCACACACCTGTTCTCTTCCCCAGAGAGCCATGGCTCATGTGAGATTCTGGTGTGTGGATCATGTATTGTACCCGAAAATCGTCCATTCAACAAGCGTTTGAGTGGTTTTGAGTGGTTTTGAGCGGTTGAATGGTTGGGGCAAGGGGGGAGCGCGGGCCTCACCCGCCCATTCCCGCCAGATCGCTCCAGAAAGGTATCAGTCTGATATGGGTGTGGTTCTCAGTGGCCTGGATGCCGAAGACTACGACCGTTCCTACGGCGATGTGACGCTCGTTCGCCGCATCGTGACCTATTTTCAGCCCCATGCCCGCACCATGGCCGTGGTCTCCGCGATGGTTGCGCTCTATTCCCTTTCGCAGGCCGTGCTGCCTATCGTCGTGGCCCAGGGTATTGACATCTTGACCAACCACCAGGAGTCGCTTTCCAACGTTCGGTACGTGCTGATGCTGGCGCTGGCGGGGATGGCCGTCATCCTGGGGGCGCTCAAGTGGTATTTCAACTTTGTGCGCCAGTCGCTCTCCGCACAGGCGGTCGGCAATGTGGTGCTGAAGCTGCGGCAGGATGCCTTCGCCGCGGTGATGAAGCGCGACCTTTCGTTCTACGACCGCTACCCCTCGGGCAAAATCGTCAGCCGGGTCACGTCCGACACCCAGGAGTTTTCGACGGTGGTGCTCCTGACGATGGACCTGGCAAGCCATATCGTGCTGCTGTTCATTATTGTCGCGGTCCTGTTCTTCATTGAGCCTGTCCTGACCCTCATCACCCTGACCATTGCGCCGGCCTTCTTCGTGGCGGCATTGAGCTTTCGGCGGGTGGCCCGCTGGACGTCGCGTCGGGCGCAGCGTATTGTGGCGCAGGTGAATGCGACCATCCAGGAGAGCATCACCGGTATCAGCGTGGCGAAGGGGTTTCGCCAGGAGGCGGCCATCTACGAAGACTTCAGCACCACAAACCAGCTTTCCTACCGCGTCCGTCTCCAACAAGGGCTGGTCTTCAATGTCATCTTCCCCGTGCTCGATATCGTTTCGGGCATTGGCACGGCCATCGTGGTGTACTTCGGGGGGGTGCGGGTGCTGAACGGCGCGGTCTCGGTGGGGGACTGGTACCTGTTTGTGCGCAGCATTATGCTGTTCTACGTTCCGCTCATCCACTTTGCCTCTTTCTGGAGCCAGTTTCAGCAGGGGTTGGCGGCCAGCGAGCGGGTGTTTGCGCTGATAGACGCGGAGCCGGAGGTTGTCCAGGCCGCCGACGAGCCGGTGCCGCACCTGGATGGGCACATCGCGCTGCAACACCTCCACTTCGGCTACCGCGAAGGGCTGCCGGTCTTTGCTGACTTTTCGCTCGACATCCCCGCGGGGCAGAAGGTGGCGATTGTCGGACATACGGGGGCGGGGAAGTCGAGCCTGGCGCGGCTCATTGCGCGGTTCTACGAGTTTCAGGGGGGCGAACTGCTGATTGACGGGCGCGATATTCGCCGCCTGAACCTGACCGACTACCACCGGCGGGTCGGCATTGTTCCGCAGTCGCCGTTCCTGTTCACGGGCACCGTTGCCGACAATATTCGCTACGGGCGACCAGGGGCCAGCGATGCGGAGGTAGTACGGGCGGCTGAGGCGATTGGTGGGGGCGAGTGGCTGCACGACTTGCCGCGGGGGATTGAGACGAGCGTCGGGGAGCGAGGGGGGCACCTGTCGCTCGGGCAGCGTCAGCTCGTGGCGCTGGCGCGGGTGCTGCTGCAAGACCCCTCTATCTTCATTCTGGACGAAGCCACCGCGAGCATTGACCCCTTCACCGAGGCGCACATTCAGGAGGGGTTGGATGTGGTGATGCAGGGGCGCACCTGTATGATTATTGCGCACCGCCTTTCGACGGTGCGTTCGGCAGACCGGATTGTAGTGCTGCGGGCGGGGCGCATCCTGGAGGAGGGGACGCACCGGGCGCTGCTGGCGCGGGGGGGGCACTATGCGGAGTTGTACCAGATGTACTTCCGCCACCAGTCGTGGGAGTATATTGAGGAGGTGGGGCAGTGGTGAGGGTCACTCTTCAAAGATGGCCCGCACGCGGAACATCCCGTCGCGCTGGTCGGGCACGTTGGCCAGCGCTTCTTCGTTGGAGAGGGGGGCGTGAACCTCGTCGGAGCGCATGACGCTTGCAAGGTTGCTCATCTGTTCCGTGGGTGGCACCCCCTCAATGGACACTTCCTGCAAACTGGCAATATAATCCAGGATAGAAGAAAGCTGCACCCGCATGTGTTCAAGCTCCTCTGGCGGGAGCTTCAAGCGGGCCAGCTGCGCCACGTGTTCAACTTCTGCCGGTGTCAATGTCATCGTATTTACCATCCTCTCTGTTCTATAGCTCCACTTCATCCTGCAAAAATCGTTCCTGGTCTCCCCGCCATCACAGCAGGGTCGCCAGGACCACCACCTCGGCTATCTCACACAAAGCCCCGTACGTATCGCCGGTCAGTCCTCCCAGGTCGCGGGTCCACCAGGATGCCAGGAGGTGGGTGCTTCCCCACACCAGCACCCCGGCCACGACACCCACCCCCTGCCCGATAACGAGCGTGAGCAGCAGAGCCGCACCCGTTGCCACGAAGAAATCGCGCTGCCGTACCTGCGCATGAAACGTGTGGCCTAGCCCTCCCCCACGAGCGGGAGGAAACCAGAAAATCCCGTAGATATCGGCCCACCGGCCCCACACGGGAGCCAGCAGCACCGCCCACCACCACTCCCCGTCCGCTCCCTGGAGCCAGGCGAACTTGAGCAGCAGCACCGCCACCAGCGCCAGCACTCCCATCACCCCCACCCGGCTGTCCTTCATAATCTCAAGCTTGCGTTCGCGGGAGCGCCAGCTCATCACGGCATCGAATGTGTCGCTGAGGCCATCCAGGTGCAAGCCGGCCGTCACCCCCGCCCACGCCACCACCAGCAGGGCCGCCCGCACGCTGTCCCCCCACAGCATTCCCGCCAGCCACCCCACCGGCAGCAGCAGCACCCCGATAGCCAGGCCGACCAGCGGGAACCACGCCATCGAAGCCGCAAGCTCCCCTTCGACTTCTCGCTCCGAAGAGGACGGAGCACCAGAAGCGGAAAGGGACGAGCGGGACGAGCGGGACGGTAAGGGCAAGACCGTCAGAAAACACCACGCTTCCCTGAAAGACTGGAGAGAGCGGAGCCAGATATCACTCACTGGTATGCGACACCCCCGCCTGCTCAAACGTTGCCATCTCGCGCATCAGCCGCGCGGCCCCCACCAGCAGCGGCATCGCCAGGGCTGCCCCGCTCCCCTCACCCAACCGCATATCAAGCTGCAAGAGCGGCCCCACCCCCTGCCCGCGTCCACCTGCAAGCCCCAGGTGCGACAGCGCCAGGGCATGCCCCGGCTCCGCCGAACAGTGGGCGGCAAAGAGGAAGTGCCGCACCCTGGGAGCCAGGGCCGCCGCTACCAGCGCGGCGCTCGTGGTGATGTAGCCATCGAGCAGCACGGGGATGCTCCGGGTGGCGGCGGCCACTATCGCCCCGGCCAGCACCGCAATTTCCAGCCCCCCCAGTTCGCAGAGCAGCGCCAGAGGACCGGCAAGAGCGGCAGGACGGTTTTCATCCCTCCTGGTTTCCTGAAACCGCCGCAGCGCCAGCGCTACCACCTCGCGCTTGCGGGTCAGGGTGGTATCATCAATGCCCGTGCCCCGCCCGACCGTCTCGATGGGAGGAGCACCCGTGACCGCGCTGGTGATGGCGGCGGCAGGGGTGGTGTTGGCAATGCCCATCTCGCCCAACGCCAGCAGGTCCAGACCGTGGGTCCGCTGCTCTTCCTCCACCAGCGCTGCGCCAGCCATCAGCGCGGCCCGCGCCTCGTCGGGGTGCATGGCAGGTTCGCGGGCAATATTCCCACTCCCGCGCCGTATGCCCAGGCGATGCAGGGCGGGGTGGTCTGGCACCTCTCCTACGACCCCGGCATCAACCAGCACAATCCGTGCGCCCGCTGCGGCAGCCAGGGCGTTGATAGCCGCACCACCGCTCAGGAAATTCTTGACCATCTGCGCTGTCACCTCCTGCGGATAGGCGCTCACCCCTTCCGCTGCGACCCCGTGGTCGGCAGCCGCCAGCAGTACTGCCCGCTGCTCCAGGGTCGGGCAGACGGAGCCAGTGCAGGCCGCCAGCCGCACCAGCAGGTCCTCAAGCTGCCCCAGGCTTCCGCGAGGCTTGGTGAGCACGTCCAGGCGGGCTTGCGCGGCAGCGGTCGCCCGGTGGTCTGGCTCTGGGACGGCCTCGCAAACTTCCCGGATTTGCAGGTCAGCAGTTCTTCTCAGCGTTCTTCTGTTTTCCATCTTCCCCTCGTACCTGCTGCACGTTCATCCCAATACCAGGCACGATTATACGGTTGAGGAGCGAAACCGTCAATAGCGCAAAGAAGCAAGTTGCGGTCGTATGCTTCTTCTGGTATGCTTATGCCCATTCATAGGAATGTTTTTCTGGATACTGTAGAAGGACCGAAGAAAGGGTCGAACAACCACTATCAACTATCAACTATCAACCAGAAGAAGGAGATAGCCATGGCTCGTTTTTCTTATGTCGGGCTGCTTCTCGTCCTGACCATCATTCTGACACTGGCAGCCTGTGGCTCAGACGCAACCGACAACCCGTCGGATACCCCCAACCAGGAACCATCACCCGATGT
>DAOTUF010000066.1:0-13505 GCA_034437495.1 Chloroflexaceae bacterium
AGGAGACCCCACAACCGGCCTCCAAACCACCCGAGCCGGCCCCGAAGCAGGCCAAAGGAGCACCCGCACCGGCGGCACCAGTCGAAGCGCCCCCGCCGCCTCCCCCCCCCGGGGTCCAGCTCCCGGACGACCGCACCCACCCACCCGTCGGCAGCGACAAATTCAAAGAACTGGTCAAGCTGTCGCTCAAGCTGGTGGACCGCATCCAGGCGTCGCTCGGGTCCAACACCGACCTGAAGCGGACGCCCGAGACCGAAAAGATGCTCCAGGAACGATTTGCCCACTTCTATCGCCAGATACCCGAATCGGCAGAACTCAACGACGAAGATGCCAAGCGCCTCTTCAAACTGGTCTACGACGAAATGCTCGGGTTTGGCCCGCTGCAACCGCTGGTCGAATCAACCGACATTTCTGAAATCATGGTCAACTGCCCCAACCGCGTCTACATCGAGAAAAAAGGTAAACTACAACCAAGCGAGATTGTCTTTGCCGACAATGACCACCTGCTCAAGATTGTGGACCGTATCATCCGCCCGCTCGGTCGCCGCGTTGACCGCAAGTGGCCCCTCGTGGATGCTCGTCTGCCCGACGGGAGCCGGGTGAACGCCGTTATCCCCCCCTGCGCCATCGATGGAACGAACATCACCATCCGAAAGTTTTCGAAGAACAAGCTCAAAGTGCAAGACCTGATGAACTTTGGCTCGTTTACCCCCCAGATGGCAGATTTCCTCGAAGCCATCGTCGTGAGCCGGAAGAATGTCGTGGTCTCAGGCGGTACCGGCTCCGGTAAGACCACCCTGATTAACTGCCTCTCGAACTTCATCCCCACCAAAGAGCGCGTCGTGACCATCGAAGACAGCGCCGAATTGCAGCTTATCCAGGACCACGTCATCCGTCTGGAAGCCAAACCCGCCGACGTGGATGGCACCGGGCGTGTGAGCATCCGCGACCTGGTTATCAACGCCCTGCGTATGCGTCCCGAGCGCATCATCATCGGGGAGTGCCGTGGTGGGGAGGCGCTGGAGATGCTCCAGGCCATGAACACCGGCCACGATGGCTCGATGTCAACCCTGCACGCCAACAGCCCGCGTGAAGCCCTCAGCCGTCTGGAAACGATGTGTATGATGGCCGGGCTGGACCTGCCCGTGATGGTCATTCGGCAGCAAATCGCGGTAGCGGTGCATTTCATCATCCAGCAGTCGCGTCTGGACGACGGTCAGCGCAAAATCACCTATATCACCGAACTCCAGGGGATGGAAGGCGATACGGTGGTGCTCTCCGATATCTTCAAGCTCCATGTGGTGGACCGTACCTCCGAAGGGAAGCTGGTATGTGAACATCGGCCCTCCGGGGTTCGACCCAAGTGTACCCCGCAGCTTGAAGCCCACGGCTTCCACCTGCCGCCGCAGGTCTTCGGCGTGAAGTTGATGTAGGAAAGCGAAAGCAGCCAAACGTCAGCGACGCAGCAACTCAGATACGGCTCACCTGGTTTCCCGAGGTGAGCCGTCCTGTTCCCTGTGAGCCTTCTTATCTCAGTCCCTGGTTCCGTTCAGGGGGTCATGTTCCTCATCCTCATCGGTCTCATAGGGTACTGCCGACCCGAACCCCTGCCGATACTGGTGGTTATCTACGGCGACCGTCACTGGCGGTTCGTCCGGCTCATGCTGCGGGTTGTTCTCGCTGAACGAAGGTTCGGGGAGCAACTCAGGAGCCGACGTCGGAAGAGTTGCCGCCGGGGGAGGGGCCTGGTCCGGGAGGGAGGCCGCAGGTTCGGGAACCGGCGCGACCGGCGCAGGGGCCGGTGTTCGACCAGCCGGGTCGGGGGGCAAAATGCGCGGTCCGGGGGCGACTTCTTCGGGCATCTCCGAAGGGAGCGCCGGCACCGGGGGGCTGGTAGTCTCGTCCGCCTGACTGCCGGGCGAGGGAGACGAGACCGTCGGTTCTTGGTAGAGATACTTCATCAGGATGGCGGTCACAAACGCCAGCCCACTCAGCGCCAGACTTTCGATGATGGCCATAACCAGGTCCAGGGAACTGAACGTTGCCAGCAGTTGGGCTTCGCTGACCAGGCTGCCAGGAACCCGCCGGGTATAATCTGCGATGATGTTGAGCACGATGGCCATCATAAACGCCGCCATTTCAATCTTCAGCAGGTCGCGCCGCAGCCCATTCTTCATAATGAAGTACGCGGCTATAATATAGAAAAGTTCATAGCCCAGGAACGACAGCGATGAGATGTATATATCATGCATGAGCAGCAGCGCAGAAAACACCCCGTATGAACTGGGCAAACTGAGCAGTGCCACAATGAAAAGGAACAGAATGGTTATGCCAGTCCGCTGCTGCGCTGGTTTCTCCGGTTTTTTCCGTCGCGCTTCTTTCTGGCGTTGTTCCTGCTTCTTCACCTTTTTATCTCTTTGATCGTTATTCCGCATACCTGACCATCCTCATTTATCCACGCAATCCTTTCAACCCTGGTTCCGTCGGGTCTCCCTCTGTTGCTTCGGGGAACAGAGCCAGCAACCCGGCCTCATCGAGGACCGGCACCCCGAGCGTCTGCGCCCGGGCAAGCTTGCTCCCCGGGCTTTCCCCCACCACCACATAACTGGTCTTCTTCGACACGGTTCCCGTGACCTTCCCCCCCTGGGATTGTATCAGGGTGGCGGCCTGCTCGCGGCTGAGGTTGGGCATCGTCCCGGTGAGGACAAACGTCTTGCCCTCCAGCGCGGTGCCCCGCCTCTCCTGAGAACCGCTGGCGGTGACAGTGAGACCAGCAGCCTTGAGTTTGTGGACCAGGCGACGGTTGTCCTCCTGACCAAAGAAGTCGAGGACACTGGAAGCCGCGACCGGTCCAATCCCTTCTATCGCCTCAAGCTCTTCCTTCGAGGCTTGCATCAATCGTTCAAGGCTCCCGAAGTGGCGGGCCAATGCCTGGGCCGCGACCGTGCCCACATAGCGGATACCCAACCCGACAATCAGGCGGTCCAGGGGGCGCTGCTTCGACTGTTCAATCGCCTCCAGCACATTCGCAATCCGCTTTTCCCCGAACCCCTCCATTCCCTCGAAGTCCTCGGCCCGCAGCGCATAGAGGTCGGCCACATCGTTGACCATCCCCCGGTTCACAAAGAGTTCTGCCTGCCGCTCCCCGATGCCAACAATATCAAGGGCCCCGCGGCTCACAAAGTGCTCAATGCGGCGCACCACCTGCGCCGGGCAGATACCGAAGTTGGGGCAGCGCCAGGCAGCCTCCCCCTCCTCCCGTTCCAGGGGGGTGCCACACGCGGGGCAGTGGGTCGGAAACTGGTAGGGTTGCTCATCTCCGCTGCGGCGGTTGACCACCGGGCCTATCACGAAGGGGATGACATCCCCCGCCCGCTTGATGGTCACATAGTCGCCAATGCGGATATCACGCTGCGCAAGGTAGTCGGCGTTGTGCAGGCTGGCATTGCGCACCGTGACCCCGCTCAGTTCGACCGGCTCCAGTTCGGCGTTGGGCGTGACTACCCCGGTGCGCCCGACATTGACCGTGACAGCGAGGAGGCGGGTCACGGCTTCGCGGGCCGGGAACTTGTAGGCAATGGCCCATCGCGGGTCGCGCCCGACGACTCCCAGTTCGGCTTGCTGATAGCGGTCATCAATTTTTATCACCACCCCATCGGCTTCGTAGTCGAGCTGGTCGCGTCGTGCCATCCATTCGCGGCAAAAGGCGACCACTTCGGTGAAGTGCTCAAATCGGCGGGCATCCTGATTGACCGGGAAGCCGAGCGAGCGCAGCGTTTGCAGCGTTTCCCACTGGGAGCGAAATGACACCCCCCTGGTCACGCCGGTGGTATAGGCAAAAAAGCGCAAAGGACGCTGACTGGTGATAGCGGGGTCTTTCTGGCGCAGCGAACCAGCCGCCGCGTTGCGGGGATTTGCCGCGATGCGCTCACCGGCAGCACTCAGACGGGTATTCAGCGCGTCAAAATCAGCCAGACGCAGGTAGACTTCGCCGCGCACCTCCAGCACCTCCGGGGGTTGCGGGGGTTGCGAGGGCTGCGGGGGGGTCTCCTGCTCCGGGGGAGGTGGGGCAGCGCGAAGGGTGAGGGGGATGCTCTGAATGGTGCGCAGGTTGGCGGTGATATCCTCGCCCTCCTCCCCATCGCCGCGTGTGGCCCCCTGGACGAAGTGTCCCTGCCGATACAGCAGCGAAACCGCCAACCCATCAATCTTTGGTTCGACCACAAAGGCCAGCACCGCTTCGTTGCCAAGCAACCGCCTCACCCGTTCGTGCCAGGCGTGAAGCTCAGCTTCGTCAAATGCGTTTCCAAGTGAGAGCATGGGTTGGGCGTGGCGCACCTTGGCGAAGTGGCTGGCAGGCGGTGCGCCCACCCGCTGTGTGGGGGAGTCGGGGGTGAGCAAGTCGGGGTGGGCAGCCTCCAGGTCCCGTAGTTCCTGCATCAGCGCGTCATATGCAGCATCGCTGATAGCGGGGTCGTCCAGTGCGTAGTAGCGGTAGTTGTGCTCATTGATGCGGTTCCGTAGCTCGGCAATCCGACGGGTTGGTTCGGGTGGTGCCATCGTCCTTTCCTTCGTCCATCAGGTCATGATATCGATCCACGGGCTTCCCTGCATCCGTCAGCCATGATGCATTATACCAGAAATTCCCGGCGAGGTCCGGGAGTCGGGACATGCGAGGGTCCAGGAAATGGCGTATCTGGTATGAGAGATGGAGGAAAGCACGCAGGGCATATCTCGTAGGGAGGTGCAGCACAATGAGCGAGGAATATGTCATTCCACCCCCCCACCCCCTGGCACGATTCTTGCTGGATTATCCCGGGCAGGTGCTCAACGTTTCCCGCCGGAGAGTTGAGCCAACCCCGAAGATTCTCTACAACAAGGAGGTTTGTAATGTTTCGCCACTTTTTTCGTGGGGCCCTCTGGGTCGCACTCCCGATGCTCTTTTTACTCACGGCGTTTGCCAACACGCCGAAACATCCGCCAGCAAACGATGCTTCGCAGGAGATTGCGCTTGCCCAGGAAACCAGCCGGGCAGCGGGCAGTCTCCCCATCCCCGACGACCAGACGGAGGTAGACCTTGATGGCGTGTGCGATGAAGGTGAGTATGCCAATGCCGAAACCCTGAGCTTCCAGGACGCAGAAGGCATGGGGACCATCTACCTCAAGCACGACTTTGACAACCTGTATGTCTGCATCGAGGCGCAGCTCGGTACCACCGATGAACGCTACACAGCGGTCTACCTCGACCCCCAGGGAGACGGGAGCAGCTACGAGTTTGCCCAGGACAATGACTACTCCCTGCAAATCAACATCCCCAACAACACCAGGAGCAGCATGGTGGGGACGGGAGATGGAGGCTACACCGATGTTTCGGGCAATGTAAATGGCCTCTGGGAAGGGATGGCCAACACCTCCCAGGAGAACGAGTCAGCGGAATACCGCATCTCCCTGGGACGGTTCTTCATTGACAACTGCCAGATTTTCGGACTGGCCTTCGGGCACCACTCGGTGATGGACGCGGACGATGACTATGGCTGGCCCGACGGCATGGTGTATAACCAGCCGCGCACCTGGCAGCCCTCCGAGATTGACAGCGGGGTGTGCGAAGACCGCGACGGGCGCATCGCCTACGTCTACCGCGGGAACACCGCCGACGCCAACAGCTTCTACAACCTGCTGTCTACGAATGGCTACGCGGTAGACCTCATCCCCCTGGGCGATGTCCTGTCCACCAACTTTGCCAACTACGACCTGGTGATCATCGCCAACGATAGCGGCTCTCTGAGCAACTGGGGCAGCGTTGCCAACCAGGTGTCCCAGATTACCGACCCGAATATCCCCATCCTGGGGCTTGGCGAGGGCGGCTACGCCTTCTTCGGCGAACTGTCGCTCTTCATCGGTTGGCCCAACGGCTGGCACGGGCCAGAGGACGACGTTCTGCGGGCCACCACGGCCCCCACCGCCTACTACACGGGCATCGGCCCCGACCCCGTGCAGGTCTACACCGAACCGGTCAACGAGGTAGGCATCTACCTGGACGACGATGAGACCCTGCCGCCCGATGTGATACCGGTGGGACTGGAACCCCCCGACCCCGACCATGCCTCGCTCATTCTCGAAGGGTGCTACCACCTGTGGGGCTTCAGCGGCAACCCGCTGGAGATGACCGGCGATGGGGAGACGCTCTTCCTGAATGCCGTTGCCTATGCTATCGGCTTCCAGTGCCCGGTGATACCTGAACCGCAGGAACCCTGCCTCTCCATCGAAAAGACGGCCAATCCTCCGGATGGCTCGACTGTCGAGCCAGGCGACGTGATTGAGTACACCATCACCTACGTGCTCAATGACGACCCGGATTGTGAGAACCCGGACCGCGCCCGCCTCATCGACATGATACCCGCCGACACGATGTATGTACCCGGCAGCGCCAGCGGCGGTATCAACCCCACCGCGGATGGAGCGCTGGTGTGGGGTGTCAGTGCGGCCTCTGGTGAACAAACCGAAACCTTCCGCGTGCGCGTGTCCGACACGCAGTGCCACAACGGAGAGGTGGTCCGAAACCAGGCGCGGTTGGTGACGGGGGGAGGCGCAACCCTCACGAGCAACGTGGTGGAGCACGAGGTGGATTGTCCAGACATCCACTTCCCCAACGACGAGCCGACCTACGCCGAGGAAGAAATCCAGATTATGCCCTACCCGATGGTCACGGGGCAGCCGAGCACCATCAGCGTCAAGGTGAACAACAACTCTAGCAATAGCAAGAACCTCACCGTCTCGTTCCAGACCAGCCCGAACCGCTTCGGCATCGGCCTGGGCTACAACGCCTTCGACACGAAGAACGTGACCCTCCCGGCCTTCGGCAGCGCCATCGTGCAGACCACCTTTACGCCGGTCTCCTCCGGGCACTACTGCATCCAGATAGTCATTGAAAGTGACGACGGGGAGCGCATCGTCTCACAGCGCAACCTTGACGTGACCGAAGACCTGGAAGCGGGCACCCCCGATGAACTGGTCTTCGATGTGGGGAACCCGACGGACACCACCGCCGACGTGATGCTGGTGGTCAACAACACCTGCCCCGGCTGGACGGCAGAGGTTTCGCCGACGGTGCTCACCAATATGGCCCCCGGCGAGGTGCGCGAAGCCACCCTGACCGTCACCCCCCCCGACCCGGTGACGCTTGGTTCGGCCTGCCATATTGATGTGCAGGGCTGGATTGGCGACGAGCTTATCGGGGGCATTCGCAAGCTGGATGTGCCACCGGTGCAGCTGCCCCAGGCGGAACCCCACTGGATGGAGCCGGAGATTAGCGTCATCCCTGACCCGCCCGTCGCCGGGGTGTCCGGCCTGATTTGCGTCGAGCTTCAGAACCCGCTGAACTTCTCGCGCAATGTCACCATCGACTACGCCGTGGCAGACTTCGGGGCCGGTATCAACTTCACCACCGTGGCAAGCCAGAACTTCACCCTGCCGCCCAACAGCGTTGACGACTACTGTGTCACCTGGACTCCGGCCACAGGCGGCACCACCCACCGCTGCATCCTGGTGACGCTCATGCAGCCGGGCTATAAAGACCAGACCAGCCAGCGCAATGTGAATATCGTCCGGCTCTCCATTGGCGACATTCTAGATGACATCCGGATACCGGTGCTCGTGCGCAACCCGGACTGGGTCAACCACAACCTGGAGATTCGCCCGACCGTGTTCGGGATTGACCCCTACTGGGAGCCGGTCATCACTGACGACGACGGGAACCCCCCACCGGAGGTGCTGGGTCCCGGCGAGATGGTCAACCTGAACGTGGGCTTCCAGCCTGCGGGCGGCCCGGTGTTGAGCCAGGCTCCGGAGCAGTTTGACTATGGCGATGAAAGCCGGGTGGAAGTGGCCGTCCTCCTGGATGGCGAGGAAGTTGGTGGGTTCACCGCGGTCGTGATGCCGCCGCCCGTCCCGGTTGAGGAGGTGAGCATCAGCGGGCCGGAGGAGGGCATGCCCGACGAAGCCTACACCTTCACCGCCGAAGTGATGCCATCGGACGCCACGCAGCCCATCACCTACACCTGGTATGCCGATGAGCAGGATATGATGGAGCACACCGGCGGCCTGACCGACACCATAACGTTCACGTGGGACATGGGCGGCCTCAAGACCATCTATGTGACGGCGACCAACGAAACCGGGGTGGTCACGGACATCTACGACATCATGATTGAGGCGGAGCAGCCATCGATTATCGGGATGGACGAGGTGAGCATCAGCGGACCGAACGAAGGCGTGACGGGTGAGGAATACACCTTCACCGCCGAAGTGATGCCATCGGACGCCACGCAGCCCATCACCTACACCTGGTATCCCGATGACCTGAACATGATGGAGCACACCGGCGGCCTGACCGATACGGCGACCTTCATGTGGGACTCCGCTGGCCTCAAGACCATCGAAGTGATGGCGATGAACGAAGCGGGGATGGTCTCCGCCACGCACACCATCACCATTGAACTGATGCTGTCTGGCGTGCAGGAGGTGAGCATCAGCGGGGTGGACGAAGGCGTGACGGGTGAGGAATACACCTTCACCGCCGAGGTGATGCCCCTCTACGCGGCGACCCCCGTGACCTACACCTGGGAAGCCGACGACCAGGACATGGGGCAGCATACGAGCGGCCTGACCGACACCGCGACCTTTATGTGGGAGACGAGCGGTCTCAAGACGGTCGAGGTCATGGCCATGAACAGCATCACTGGCACCGCGATGGTCACGCACGAGATCATGATCGAACTGCTGCCCATCGCCGTGGAAGGGGTCAGCATCAGCGGGCCAGAAGAAGGCCAGCCCGGTGAAGACTACACCTTCACCGCCGAGGTCAGCCCGGCAAACGCCACGCAGCCCATCACCTACACCTGGGAAGCCGACGGACAGGACCCGGTGGTCCACAGCGGCGGCGGTGCGTCCGACACGGTGACGTTCTCGTGGGAGAACGAAGACACCATGACCGTCCAGGTGACAGCGATGAACGCGGAAGGGTCTGCTATGGCCACCCACGACATCACCATTGAAGCCGCTCCGCCGGTGGTAGCCGTGGAAGGGGTCAGCATCAGCGGGCCGGAAGAGGGCATCACTGGCGAAACGTATACCTTCACCGCCGAGGTCAGCCCCTCGGATGCAACGGAGCCAGTGACCTACGAGTGGGGAGCCATCGGGCAGGACCCGGTGACGCACGAAGATGGAGGCCTGACCGATACCGTGACCTTCTCCTGGGACACAGAAGGCGAGAAGGATATCACAGTGGAGGCAACGAACGGGGGTGGCTCCGCAAACGCCACCTACCTCATTACCATCGGCAGCGGGCCAACCGGCGGAGCCGGGGAGGTCTACCTCCCGCTGATACTGCGTCCATAGCCCGCGCAGGCGGTTGGCAGCGTGGCCACCGCTTCTAAACCAGGGACGAATGATACGTGACGACTTCGGTATCACGGGTCATTCGTCTTCCTGTGCCCTGCCTGTTCGACGCCCGGTCGGGACTCTGGTATAATACGGCTCGAGATGCAATCGTTTGTGCGCTGACCAGACGAAGCCCGGCCCCACCCACGCCCATGTCCATACCCAATATACATATGCATATGCATCATTCATACCTGATACCCGCGCCTTGACTTGAATACTTGATAGAGCTAGAGAGGGAAATTATGCCAACACCAACCGACCTGGGAACCGGTGCGCTCTTCCTGGGGAACAACCGCTGTTCATTCCGCGTGTGGGCCCCGCAGGTCGCCCACGTCGAACTCCATATCGTCTCTCCCGACGAGCGCCTCATTCCGCTGGTGCCCGAACCACGCGGCTACCACGCCGCCATCGTCGAAGGGGTCTCCCCCGGGACGCGCTACTTCTACCGCCTGGACGGTCAGAAGGAGCGGCCCGACCCGGCCTCGCGCTCCCAACCCGATGGCGTCCACCAGGCGTCAGAGGTGGGAGACCCGGCCTTTGCCTGGACGGACACCGGCTGGACGGGGCTACCGCTCCACGACTATATCGTCTACGAACTCCATATCGGGACGTTCACGCAGGAAGGCACCTTTGATGCGGCCATTGCTCGCCTTGACGACCTGACGAACCTGGGTATCACCGCGGTCGAAATCATGCCCGTCTCCCCCTTCCCAGGCAACCGTAACTGGGGCTACGATGGGACGTATCCCTTCGGGGTTCACGCGGCCTACGGCGGCCCGGCGGGGTTGAAGCGCTTCGTGGATGCCTGCCACCGGCGGGGGTTGGCGGTCATCCTCGACGTGGTCTACAACCACTTCGGCCCGGAGGGGAACTACCTCTGGGACTATGCCCCGCAGTTCTTCACCAACCGCTACCAGACGCCGTGGGGCGCTGCCGTCAACTTCGACGGGCCCCACAGCGACGAAGTGCGGCGCTTCTTCATTGAAAACGCGCTGATGTGGGTGACGGACTTTCATATCGATGGACTGAGGCTGGATGCGGTCCACGCAATTACCGACTTCTCCGCACAGACCTTCCTCGAAGAACTGGTCAGAGCGCTGCACCTCCGCGCCGACCAGCTTGGACGGCGCATCTATGCCATTGCGGAGAGCGACCAGAACGACAACCGGTTGGTCAACCCGCCGGACGTGGGCGGCTATGGCCTGGACGCCCAGTGGAGCGACGATTTTCACCACGCGCTCCACACCTTCCTGACCGGGGAGCAGGCCGGGTATTACGATGGCTATGGGAAGTTCGAACAGATTGTGCGGGCCTTCCGCGAGGGGTGGGTCTTCGCCGGTGACTATTCGCCCTTCCGCCAGCGACGGCACGGGAGTTCGCCGCGGAGCATCCCCGCGGGGCGGCTGGTGGTCTGCACCCAGAACCACGACCAGGTGGGCAACCGCATGCTTGGCGAACGCCTGTCTACGCTCGTTCCCTTTGACGCGCTCAAGCTGCTCGCCAGCACGCTGCTCCTTTCCCCCTTCATTCCCCTGCTCTTCATGGGGGAGGAACACGGCGAACCGGCCCCCTTCCTCTACTTCGTCAGCCACGGCGACCCGGACCTCGTAGAGGCGGTGCGCAAGGGGCGCAAAGAAGAGTTCTTCGCCTTTGAATGGAAGGGCGACCCCCCCGACCCCCAGGACGAGGCGACCTTTGCCCGTTCGCGCCCGGACTTTCGGCTCGCGCAGCAGGGACCCCACGAAGTCCTGTTCAACCTCCACCGCGAGCTTATCCGTCTGCGCAAGACCGTTCCCGCGCTCGCCACCCTGAGCAAGGACCATCTGGAGGTCCGTGGTTTCGAGGCAGAACAGGTCTTGATGGTGCGTCGGTGGGCAGATATTGCCCACCCCGGCCTGCGCCAACCCGCACCGACCGAAGGGGCCGGGGGGGGCGAGGTCGTGACCCTCTTCAACTTCCATAGCTCCCCCGTGACCATCCAGGTCCCCCTCCCGCCCGGGCGCTGGCACTTTCTGCTCGATACCTCCAGCGACCGCTGGCTCAAGCCCGGGGTTCAGACCGAAGCAAACACCCCGCAGCAGGGCGTTACCACGTCCAAACACTTCGATGTCGAACAGGGCGAGGCCCTGCTCACCCTCGGGGCGTACTCCTGCATCCTCCTTGAGCGGTTAGAACGACAAGAGCAACCAGAACAATGAGCACAGCGGGAACAGCAGGAACGACGAGAACGACGAGAACGACGAGCAAGGATAGATGAGAGGAGCGGTCGTTGTGAACCAGTATCTCTGTATTCATGGACATTTCTACCAACCCCCCCGCGAAAATCCGTGGCTGGAGGCGGTTGAGCTACAGGATTCGGCCTATCCCTACCACGACTGGAACGAGCGGATTACGGCGGAATGCTACGAGCCAAACACGGGCGCACGGATTATGGACCATGACGGGCGCATTGCCCGCATTGTCAACACCTACGCCCGCATCAGTTTCAACTTCGGTCCCACCCTCCTGCGCTGGATGGAGCAGCACACCCCCGCGGTCTACCAGGCTATCTTGCTGGCCGACCGCGAGGGGCAGAAACGCTTCTCCGGCCACGGCACCGCCATCGCCCAGGTCTACAATCACCTTATCATGCCGCTTGCCAACCGCCGCGACAAAGTGACCCAGGTGGTCTGGGGTATCCGCGACTTCGTCCACCGCTTCGGACGCCAGCCGGAGGGGATGTGGTTGGCAGAAACCGCGGTAGACCTGGAAACCCTCGATGTCCTTGCGGAGCACGGGATTCGGTTTACCATTCTATCGACCACTCAGGCAGCCCGCGTTCGCCCGATGGACAGCAGCAGCGATTGGCAGTATGTGGGAGAGGGCATCATCGACCCGACCATGCCCTACCTCCAGCGCCTCCCCTCGGGACGAACCATCGCCCTGTTCTTCTATGATGGCCCGATTTCGCGGGCGGTTGCCTTCGAAGGGTTGCTCTCAAGTGGCGACCGCTTTGCCCGGCGGTTGCTCGGGGGCTTCAACGATGCCCGCGAGCATACGCAGCTTGTCCACATCGCTACGGATGGCGAGAGCTACGGACACCACCACCGCCGCGGGGAAATGGCCCTGGCCTATGCCCTGCACCACATCGAAACAAACGACCTGTGCCGCCTGACCTGCTATGGGGAGTTTCTTGAGCTTTCCCCCCCGACGTACGAGGTGGAAATCATCGAACGCACGTCGTGGAGTTGCTCCCACGGGGTGGGACGCTGGTACCGCGACTGCGGGTGCAAAATTGGCCCGCGCCTCTCCTGGAACCAGGCGTGGCGCGAACCCCTCCGCGTAGCGCTCGACTGGCTGCGCGATACCGTGACCCCTTTCTTCGAGGAGCACGGAACCAGGCTCTTCTACGACCCCTGGACCACCCGCGACGACTACATCAACGTCATCCTGGACCGTTCGCTCGAGAACATCGCCACCTTTCTGTCGCACCACGCAGCGCACGGCCTTGAGGCGAACGAGCAGGTCGAAGCCCTCCAACTGCTGGAACTCCAGCGTCAGTTGCTCCTGATGTACACTAGCTGCGGGTGGTTCTTCGATGAACTCTCGGGCATCGAGACCATCCAGATTATCAAGTATGCGGGCCGGGCAATCCACCTGGCAACCACGCTGTTCGGCGATCATTTCGAAGAAGGGTTTCTGTCGCGGCTCGAAGAGGCAAAGAGCAACTTGCCCGAGCACCGCGACGGACGCCATATCTACGAGCGGTGGGTCCGCCCCGCCGCGGTGGACCTGACCAACCTCGGAGCGCACTATGCCATCAGTTCGCTTTCTGAGCGCTACGCACCCCGTGCTATGGTCTACTGCTACGAAGTGGAGGCCGAAGACTACCACCGCTTCGAGCCAGGTATGGCCAAGGTGGTCATCGGACGGGCCCGCATGACGTCAGTCATTACCCGCAACACCGAAGTCCTGAGCTTCGGGGTGCTGCACTTTGGCGACCACAATGTCAACGCCGGAGTTTGCTCCTTCGATGATGAAGCGGCCTATCAATCCCTCGTGCAGGGGGTGTCCCGCGCCGCCGT
>DAOTUF010000067.1:0-1774 GCA_034437495.1 Chloroflexaceae bacterium
GGGCTGGCTCGCGCACCCCAGGGTATCGTGACCGGCTGAACGGAGCCTCGAAAGGCCAGGTCTGGTCATACCTCGGCCTGTTCGCCGGAGCGTGCAAGCCGCCTGACTTCAGTCAGTGCGGTGTATGACAGAGCGTCTCTGGTTCTCCTGGTTCAATACCATACCATTCCCGCGGAAACGGGGTCCCTCCCCCTCACCTCACCGCTTGCTCTCTGTATCATACCACTATCATTGTTCCCCATGCTATCCCATGCTATAATGACGTCCTGAAAAGTGAGGACACCAGCCATCAGAGCGAAAGAAGTTGAGGAGTTGGTCATTTGGCTACGATACTGGTCATAGATGATGATTTGACCTTGCTGGCTCGTCTGGGAACTATCCTGGAGCAGGAAGGGTACGAGGTCTTGAAAAACAGCGCCGCTGAACCTGCCCAGGTGGTGTTTGACGAGCAGCACCCCGACCTGGTAGTCCTGGAAGTCCGGACCAGTCGGGATGCAGGCTGGAACCTGCTTAAGCACTTTGCCCCCCACGTTCCCGTCATGGTGCTCAGTACCCAGGGACGCGAAGAAGATGTGGTGCGCGGGTTGGAGGCCGGGGCTGTTGATTATATCTCCAAGCCCTATCGTACGGCAGAATTATTAACCCGCATCCGTATGCGCTTGAATGGAACCCACCACGCTCACTCCCCCCAACCAGCCCTTCCGCCTCCCGTCTCCATGTCCACTGGGGACGCAGGGGGAAAGGCAGAGACCCCCTCATCCTCAACTTCATCCCCGACCCCCTCTCAGGCTGACCAGGCTGACCAGGCTGACCAGGCTGACTCTTCGAATGGGGGAGCACCTGCCGAGTATTCGACTCCTCATCCTGATACCGGGGCGAACCCGGAAGAAGCGCGTCCTTCGAGTCGTGGGGATGAGGAGCCAGTCTTTATGCCAGAGAAGGAAGAAATTGCCCTGCTGCGTTCGAGCACGGAGCTTGCCGCAGCAGAATCCGATGCGACTACGCTCCCCGAAGATACCTCCCTGGGCCGACAGATGTATCTGGCGCGGCGGCGGAAGCAGATGACGCTGGTGCAGGCCGAAAATGAATTGAGCATCGGAATGGCCTATCTTCAGGCGATGGAGGACGAAAAGTTTTCGCTGCTCCCCCAGGGGCCATTAGCCATCCAGATGTTGCGCTCCTACGCGGCCTATCTGGGGTTGGATGTGTCCCGAGTGCTCCAGGAATACGAGAAATCGCACGCTATCCGCTTCACTGCGCCATCGTTCGGGCAACGGCGTTCCTTGACCTGGCCGAGCATTGGTCAGCCGCCGCGATGGGCCGTGTGGGTGACAGCGGTGTTCCTGGCGCTCTTTGTGAGTGGGGCGGGTATTTTCCTCCTTGACCCGGATGGGGTCGAGGCGTTGGGAAGCAAGCTCTATCATCTGGTCGACCGGGCGGGTGGACCGGCTGTGTCCTCCCCAACTCCTACCCCCACCTCAACTATAACTATGCCGATGACCCTGTCACCAACGCGAGCACCTTCTCCTACCATCACCCCCGCTCCCCGCTCAACTCTCTCCCCGACCTCCAGACCTTCACCGACACCGACGATACGTCCCGTTTCTCCAACGGCAGATCCATCGCTGCCTGCGCCGCCTGCTACCGAGGGGATACCGCCCGGTGAGGCCCTGCCAGAAGCCCCAACGGGTGAGGGGCCGGTCCCTGGTGCACCGCGGCCCCCTGCTACTCCAGCAGTCGCAGCGCCACCCGCCGAGTGATTCCTGCTTCTGAC
>DAOTUF010000068.1:0-3418 GCA_034437495.1 Chloroflexaceae bacterium
GCTCTTCCGATTTATGGCTTCGGCAATGGGCTGAAGCCGCTGAAGCGGGGCGCTTCCTCCCAGGGCTGAAGCTCCTGGTGCTCACGCGCCTGAAGGCAAACATTTGTGGAGTTTTGAATGGCGACCAGACGCAATCCAACCTTAATCCTCCTCGTTTTTGTAGTCGTTGTTATTCCTCTTTTCCTCATCGGTGTTGGGAAGTATGAACCCGCAAAACTCGGTATTGTGCATGAGCGGTTGCTCGGCTTCATGAAGCGAGATGTGAGTCCCCGCACCCAGGAACAGGTCTTTGTTGATGGGTGTGTGCAGATTCAGGGGGCCAGTGGCTACTGGGCTGTCCGCAGCATTCGCCGCACGACCCGGTATGCCGACGGCTCACAGCTCATGACGATTTACAGTGAACCGCCTGAACCAACCACGACCCAGTGTCCGTAGGACGCTGCGTTGGTATTCCCCCGGAGCGAAAGCCGGGGGGGACCAGGTTTCTTTCACAAGACGGAGCATTGAAGGGTAGTCCTTCGTCCTTCTCTTGAGCAAGCGCGGTATCTTTCGATACCAGCGATGCGTTGCATGGCAAGGGCCGGGACTACCCCCCTCCCTCAGAAAAGCCCCCTGCTTCAAAAGCACTCCCGGATCATTGGGACTTCGTCGCACTGGTCCTTCTTGAAGCAGATATCACAATCCTGCCATATCTTGTGGTGGAGATAGGTCTTGGGGATTTCGCGGAACCCCAGGCGGCTGAAGAAGCCTGGCTGGAGCGTGAGTGTGCAGACATTGGCAATCCCCAGGCTGCACGACTCCTGGAAGAGCGAATCGACCAGCCGTCGCCCCAGGGAACGCCCCTGAAAATCAGGGTGGACGACCATGCTGATAATCTCTGCCAGGTCGCGCCAGATAATCTTGAGCGCGGCACACCCGACCACCTCGCCGCCTGCTTCGGCGACGTGAAACTCGCGCACGCGGTGGTAGAGATGGTCCATCGCTCGGGGCAGCATATCGCCGCGGGCCGCGTGGTAGTTAATCAGTTCATACAACCGGGGAACATCGTCCACCCGCCCCCGCCGAATATGCACTGCGGTATCTGGCGGAACCTGCAAGCGGGGGAGTTCGGCCGGGGGATGGTACCAGGTCATCGATTGCTCACTCATAGCGATTCTCTTCCTCCATACCTTCAGGGGAGCAGGTCACGAACCGGCTTCCCAATCCTCATACGTTAGCCCGCTGACCCGCCCGAACTCGCGCACGTTGTGCGTGACCAGCGTGAGATGGTGGGCAAGGGCAATGGCAGCAATCAGGAGGTCGTAGGGGCCGATAGGCGTCCCCTGGGCTTCAAGGTTTGCTCGGATGCGTCCATACATTTCTGCTGCATGGGTATCGAAAGGAATGCTCTGAAACTGGCTGAAGAAATGATTGAGCAAGGTGAGATTGGCCTCTCGCTGACTGCTGCGATACGCCCCACGATATAACTCCGCCTGGACGATTGAGCACAGGACAACCGTAGAGGGGGAGGTCGCCGCTAATCGCTGGCGTACCTGGTGGTTGCGCCCGTTTAGAATTCCGATGCACACATTGGTATCGAGTAAATAGATCATTCAAACGATCTCCGTACTTCGTATTCTCCTTGAGGAGCACGCTCCAGTGGTTCACCCTGCCAACCACCAAAAATCTGGTCGATAAAACCCACCAGCCAACCCGGATCTTCGGGAGTTAGCATCTCCACTCCATTCCGCCGCGGGTGAAACGTGACCACCACATCCACTTCGACTTCGGTCATCCCTGTGGGGACTTCTAGCCTCAAGATACCATCAGCGCCCACCCGGACCTGAAACGTCATCGTCTGCATCGCCCTGTTCCTCCTTCCTTACGTTTTGCCTGCCCGGTCTGCCTGCTCGGTCTGACCCAACCGCTGCTGCCATCGGGCAACCTGTTCGGTCACGCGCTGCGGGGATGTCCCGCCATAGCTGTCCTTCCGGGCCGCGCTCCGGGCCATATCAAAGAGGTCTCGAATGGAATCGTCCAGGTCCGGTTGTACTGCCTGGTACTCTTCCAGGGGAAGCTCGGGCAAGCTGACACGCAGTTCGAGCGACCGCCGCACCAGGCGACCGACCTTGCCGTGGGCCTCGCGGAATGGCACCCCCCGGCGTACCAGTTCGTCGGCCAGGTCCGTTGCCAACATCGCATCATCCAGCGCGGATGTCATGCGCTCGGGGTTGACCTGCATCGTCGCCACGGCTGCCGCTGCCACGCGCAACCCCAGGTCGAGCGTATCGAGGCTGTCAAACAGCGGTTCCTTGTCTTCCTGCATATCTTTATTATAGGCCAGCGGCAGCCCCTTGAGCGCGGTGAGGAGTGTCACCAGGTTGCCCATCAGCCGCCCGCTCTTCCCGCGCAGCAGTTCCATACTATCGGGGTTCTTCTTCTGCGGCATCAGGCTGGAGCCGGTGCTATAGGCATCCGAAAGCTCGACAAAACCGAACTCGCTGCTGCTGAAGAGGATGATATCCTCCGCCAGGCGGCTCAGATGCACCCCGATGAGCGAGCCGCAAAACAACACCTCGGCCACAAAGTCACGGTCTGACACGGCGTCGAGCGAGTTGCTGGCCAGTGCTGCGAAGCCGGGCAGCGAAGCCCGCAGCGCCTCGCGGTCGATACCCAGGCTGTTGCCGGCCAGCGCTCCCGCCCCGAGCGGCAGCGTACGAATGCGCCCGGCGGCGTCGTTCAGCCGCGCCCGGTCACGCTCGATCATCTCGACGTAGGCCAGGCACCAGTGCCCGAACGTCACCGGCTGGGCCCGCTGAAGGTGCGTATAGCCCGGCATCAGGGTGTGAGTGTGCTGGCGGGCCTGACTGAGCAGCGCCCCCTGGAGATGGGAGAGGCGCGTGTCGAGCGACTGCACCGCTTCGATGCAGAAGAGCCGCAGGTCGGTCGCTACCTGGTCATTGCGCGAGCGGCCTGTGTGGAGCTTCAGCGCGACTGGCCCGACCAGTTCTCCCAGGCGGCGCTCTACGGCAGTGTGGATATCTTCGTCGCCCGGCTGTGGTACGAAGCGGTGTTCGGCAAACTCGCCCCGCACCTGCTCAAGCCCCTGCACCAGGCGCGTGTGTTCGGCCTCGGTGATGAGGCTGGCCCGCGCCAGCGCACCTGCCCATGCGACGCTGCCGGTGATATCGGCGTCGGCGAGGCGGCGGTCAAACCGAAAACTATCATTGAACGCGGACATCTCCTCGGCTGTTGGAGCCTCGAAGCGCCCGCCCCAGAGCTTGTGCGTGTGGTCAGACAATGGACGATTCCTCCAGAAACAACCCCCTACCGCCGAAACAACGTTTCGACCGGTACGGCGAACCCTTCGAGCACCCCCTCCCCGACCAGCGTGTCCCCCTCTGCCAGTTCTTGCGCCTCGGTCGCGGAGCGGTAGACC
>DAOTUF010000069.1:0-1939 GCA_034437495.1 Chloroflexaceae bacterium
GCTCAATGCTGATCTCGTCCATGGTTTTCCTCCTCACCGTGTGGGCATGCGAATTCCTGGGGGTATCCTATACGATTCTGGGGAAATTGGCAAAAATGGGGAACGGTGGGAGCACTGGCGAAAGGTGAGGTAGTGATGAACCAGCACATTTCGGAAACGGGCCATCTGCTTGAGGCGTTCGGCCAGGTCTGTCGAAATGACCCCCAGTTCAGCCAGCACCACGAAACAATCGGCGTAATCTCGTGGGGCCCGCCCTCCGTGGCGAGCCACGATATGATTACACAGGTCAATGGCTCCTGCGGTCGCCACAATCAACAGGTATTTGGCACTTTCGGTGTTGCGGTAATCTCTCAGAAACTCCGCCGCCGAAAGCTGCCCCAGTTCACGCAGACGGCGTTGTGCGTCAGCAATGGTTCCCAAAAAGTCACGCAGACGGACCGGGTCCAGGTTCTTCATAGCAGCTCTCTGAGATAGTGCATGGCGACTGGCTGAAAATCCAGCGCATCGCGCCACGTTCGCTCCAGAAATGTCACGAATGCCTCGCGGTCATTGACCACCAGCGCGGTGCCACGGCTCACATTATACCGGAAAAGCAGGGGGGCTTCGTTGATGACCTGAACCTCAACCGGCACCGGTAGATAGCGTTGAACCTCTTCTGCTATGAGAGCGGCATATTCAATATCGCGGGATGCAGGAACTATTTTGCGTTCTACAAAGATGCCAACATCCAGGTCTTGAAAGGTGTTCCCCTCTGCCGCCGACCCATAGAACAGGGCAAAAAGGAGACCTGGATAGTTTGCCAGGTGGTGGGTGAGCGTTTCTCGGAAGTGCTCTAACTGTTCTGGGCTTGCGTGATATCGGCTCACCTCTCACCCCCCCCGTCACCCCTCGTTCGCCGCCAGCACCGCCTGCGCAATCTCCTCGCCGCGCCCCTGCGGGAGGTAGAAATAGGCTCCCCCCAACCAGGCCGCAAGCTGCTGCGCCTCCCCGCGGGACATGAAGTTGCGCTGTGTGTCCACCACCACCGCCCCGAGACCGGCGGCCCGCAGCTTGCCCGCCAACCGCTGGACCTCCTCCCGCGCCTGCGCAAGCCGCTCCTCCCGCGATTGCGCCGGGTCGAAATGGAGTGGCACATTCGGTCGCCCATCGGTGATGATGACCAGCGTGGTGCGGTGGATACCCCGGCTGCGGGCCTGCTCCGCCACCTGGTAGGCGGCCAGGAGCGCAGCCGCCAGCGGCGTCCCTCCTCCTGTCGGCAGCACGTCCAGCGCCCGTTTTGCCAGTTCGACACTCTGCGAGGGCGGCATCAGCAAATCGGCCTGCTCCCCGCGAAACGACAGAAGCGCCACCTGGTCCCGATGCACGTAGGCTTGCTGCAAGAGCGCATTGACGGCTCCTTTGGCCTGACGCATACGGTGCAGCGCCATCGAGCCGCTGGCATCGACCAGGAAGCAGAACAGGGTACCCGCTTTGCTGCGGTAGCGCTTGACGTGCAGGTCTTCGGCACGGAGTTGCAGCAGGGTGGGCGACGACGAAGATGCAGATGCAGAACGGCGGCGGCTCCCCGATGGGGTGGTCTTGCTACGTGGGCATTGGTGCTGTGCCCCCCGCACCCGCTGCCACGGAGCCGCGGCCCGCAGTGTGGCTATCACATCAAGGCGACCGTCCCCCGGCCGGCCGGGCACCGAGCGGATGTGGCGACCGCGCTGGCCGGAGGTCTTGCCACGTGAGCCGCTCCGTCCACTGCGCTTGATGGTAAAGGGCGTTTCCAGGATATCGGGCGGCATCTCCGCATCCAGCGCTGCCAGCACCAGGTCTTCGATAGCCTGGGGTTCCTGGGGCGGCTCCGGCGGGTGCTCCTCCTGGTCTTCGTCCTGGTCTTCGTCCTGCTCCTCCTGCTGGTCGTCCGGCTGGTCGGGCGGAGGCGTGGGGGCCTGGT
>DAOTUF010000070.1:0-5745 GCA_034437495.1 Chloroflexaceae bacterium
GGTCTACCACGCGGTCGAGGTGGCACTCCTCGTGCAAAATAATCTGGGTATTGCGGGCAACGCGCCGCGAAAAGGTATCGGGTGGACGGATAGGCTCATCGAAGGGGGCAACGTGCATGCTGTCGCAGCCCCCCACCACCCCGGAACACGCCTCGGTCGTGACGCGCAGCATATTGACGTAGGGGTCGCAGGCGGTCTTGTTCCAGGCGGAGGTGCGGGCATGGATGATCATCTTTCGGGCTTCTTCGCTGCCGCCAAACGCACCGACAATCTTCGCCCAGAGCATGCGGGCCGCACGGAGTTTGGCAATCTCCATAAAGAAGTGGGAGCCGAGCGAGAACGAAAACTGCATAGACCTTGCGGCATCGTCCACCGACACCCCCCGCTGCTGCATCTCGCGCAGGTAGGCCACCCCCGAAGCCAGGCCAAACGCCAGTTCTTGCGTGGCGCTCCCACCGCCATCGTGGTAGGGGTGCCCCTGCACATCGATGACGCGCAGGTCGGGCGCATGGGTTCGGCTCCAGGCCACCAGGTGCGCCATAGCCGCGTACGCCTCATCCAGCGAACCGGGCAGGGTTCCTTCACGCGCCAGCGTCCCCAGGGGGTCCATGCCGATGCAGCCGCGGAGCGCGGTGGTGGGCTTCCCCTGCTGGCGCACTAGAGCAACCAGCAGCGCCGCGAGGGGAAGCGCATTCGGCCCGGCCTGGACGAAGACCGGCACCTGCTCCAGGTCAACCCCTTCCAGCGCTGTTGCCAGGTCTGCCAGGCTCGAAAGCGACACCCCACCCGCCCCCACTTCGCTGACCTCTGCGTTGCTAGCATCCTTGCCCAGGCGAGTGGCGCGGTCTGGCACCAGATGAACCGCCGTTAGCCCGCGCTCCAGGTCATTGCAAAGCGCCGCGTTCACCTCCTCGGGGGTAGCATAGGGGATTTCCTGACAGATAGCCCACGGCTGAAGGCGGTGCCCCAGTTCGTGCGCAGACCGAACGTAAGGCGGGAAGCCAGGCAGAGAACGGGGGTGGGGAAGGTGGTCAATGTCTTCCTGCCGATACAGCGGTTGGAGCGTGATGCCTTCGTAGGTCTGGGTGAGCATCTTCTTTTCAAATGGCGCACCTTTAAGGGAGGCTTCGGCAGCCTTGCGCCACGCTTCATAGGTCGGGGAGGGAAATGCCTCAAATAACCGTTCTTTTTCTGCCATAGACAACCTCCTCCAGTCCAGATATACTGCCTTATTCGGAACCAGTCTCGACCGCGTAATCCCAGGTTCTCGACCATTCGGTCAGCACCCGGATGTGAGACACCACGGCCTGGTGGTCTGGATGCTCCTGGTAGCGCCGGAGCGCCGCCATATCGTCAAAGTGGCTCAGCAGGCCAAACGTTGCCGAACGGTCGCTCCCCACCTCATCATAGGCCACCTCAAACGACCGAATCTCCGGGATGGTCTCAGGGAGGTTCCGGAGCATCGTCAGCAGCGCTTCAATCTGGTGGTCGGAGGCGTCCGGGTGGCGGCGAAACAGCACGATATGGCGAATCATCCAGGTCCCCTTTCGTTCCTAATAATCCACAAGAAACAGCTAAAATCGCTCAGGATTACTCAGGAATGACATGATAGGAATGAGCACGTATAGTTTACTGGACTGTGGGGAAATGTCAAGCCCGGCCCATACCGGGCTTCGGGACTCCGCTTGAGATTCGGAGAATCTGGTATTACGCCTCCCGGCCCACCGCCGAGATACGCATCAGCAGGCCGACAATCAGGAAGTTTGCCAGGATGGACGAACCGCCGTAGGAGATGAAGGGCAGGGTAATGCCGGTGAGGGGAATGAGGCGGAGATTGCCCCCGATGATGACGAGCGTCTGAACCGCCAGAATCGTGGTCAGGCCGATGGCCAGCAGTTGCTCAAACCCGCGAAACCGCCCCGGAATGGTCAGGGCAATGTGGAAACCGCGAAAGATGAGCAGGACATACGTCACCAGCACGGCCAGCGTGACCGAAAGCCCCAGTTCCTCCCCGATGGCGGTAAACGCGAAATCGGTATGGATAGCTGGCACAATGGCCGGGACGCCGCGCCCCAACCCCGTCCCGAAAATACCCCCCGCCGACATCGCATAGGCCGCCTGGACAATCTGGTAGCCGGTACCCTGCGCGGTGGCCCACGGGTCGAGCCACACGCCAACCCGCAGTTTGACCACCGAGACGAAGTTGTAGAGGACGACCGCGCCAATGGCAAACGCCGCAAGACCCGCCACGACGTAGAGGTTCTTGCCCGTGGCGACATAGAGCATAGCCAGGAAGACGCCGAACAGCAGCAAGGCCGCCCCCAGGTCCCGTTGAAAGACGATAGTCCCCATGGCAATCCCCCACATCGCCACAATCGGGACGAGGTAGGAGAGCGGGGGGAGCGTGAGCGGCCCCAGCCGATACCCCTGCCCGGCGGTCACGAGTTCGCGGTGCTCATCCAGGTAGGAGGCCATAAAGATAACGAGGATGATTTTCAGGAGTTCCGAGGGCTGGAACATAAACAGGCCGAAGTTGAACCAGACCTTGACCCCGCTGTTGTTCGGGTCGGTCCCAAAGACAAACGTCGCCAGCACCAGGATAAGGCCAAGCACCAGCCAGACATAGCGGTGATGGTCCAGCCAGTCCATCAGGGAGCTTCGTTGCAGACGGATAAAGATGGTATCCCAGGGGACGAAAATCATCACCGCCAGAATGATGACACCTATCGTGACCCAGAGCGATTGTTTGGTCGCCACCCCCTCATAGACCCCCCCGTAGAGCGCGTTGAGACTGGGTTCCAGGCGGGTAGTCAGCAGCAACCCCCACCCCGCAAGCAGCGCGACCAGCGGCAGCAACACCTGGTCTGCGCCGGTCATGCGCCAGCTCAGGCCAAGCGAAACGGCGATAAAGAGCAGCAGGGGCAGGCTGGAAGGCCACAGGATGGAGAGCACCCCCGGCACGGTCGGGATGAATTCGCGCTGACGGGTGGCAAACACCACCTGCAAATAGCCAGCGGCAAAGAACAGCAACACCGTGACCATCAGTTGAAGTTCAATGCCGCGGAACCGGTGCAAGCGTTGCAAGATTGGCATTAGCGCTCCTCGTCCAACTCTTCCTGTTTGTTGGCGGCCTGGGCTGCAATGAGCCGAAACTTGTGGGTCGTTTCCTGGTCGCCAAGCGCCTGCCCCGCTGCCATCAGCACACCCGCCGTCGTCTGGGTGCGCCGCAGGCCGAGCTTGTCCGCCCGCAGAAAATCTTCGGCAATCGTGTTCGTGAGGTAGTCCGCAACCTGTTCAAGGGTCAGCATCGAGTCTTTTTCCTCCTTCAGCTCAAACATTTCTATACCTCTCTCTATCGCGAGACTTCGCAGGACTTCTGTCCCTGCGTTCATCACGCTTCCTGGTATTATACCCCGGTTGTCCCCCATAAAAAAACAGCCAGCGACGCTGCTGACTGCCGGTGACATTCGGTCCCTCTGTTTTTATGGTTCGTGTTTTCCCTTGCCGTCGGGCTTTACGAGATACGGCGGACAAACCGCTCAACGCGCTCCAGCGCTTTTTCTATCTTCTCCATCGAAGTAGCATAGCAAGCCCGCACATAGCCCGTTCCGCTCGGCCCGAACGGGTCCCCGGGCACCACCGCGACCTGTTCTTCCCGCAGCAGCCGTTCGGCAAAGTCTTCGCTGCTCAGTCCCAGGTGAGACACCTGGGGGAAGGAATAGAACGCCCCCCGCGGTTCGAAGGTGGGCAGGCCAATGGTATTGAAGCCATCCACAATGACGCGGCGGCGGCGGTCATATTCGGCGTGCATCGCCTGAACATACTCCTCACCGATGCGCAGCGCTTCCAGGGCCGCATACTGGCTCATTGTTGGCGCAGACATAATGGCATACTGGTGGACCCTCGTCATCGCTTCAACCAGCTCCGCCGGAGCCGCAATCCAGCCAAGCCGCCACCCGGTCATCGCGTAGGACTTGGAGAAGCCCCCCATCAGCACGGTCCGCTCCTGCATACCGGGCAGCGCCGCGAAGCAGGTGTGTTCCACGCCGTAGACCAGGCGGTCGTAGATCTCATCCGAGAGCACCACCAGGTCATGCTTTTCGGCAATCCTGGCCACATCCAGCATATGGTCACGGCTCATGACCGCGCCAGTCGGGTTGTTGGGGTAGCCAATCAGGATAGCGCGGGTGGCGGGCGTCATCGCCGCCTCGATTTCTTCCCCTGTGACCTGAAACTCGTTCGCCGCATAGGTTGGGACCAGCACCGGCTTGGCGTCGGCCATCATGACCGCCGCAGGGTAGGCCACAAAGCAAGGTTCGGGGACGATAACCTCGTCGCCAGGATTGAGCAGCGTCAGGGCCGCCGTTTGCATGCCCTCACTCACCCCGACCGTGATGAGGATTTCCTTCACCGGATCATAGCGAACTCCGTAGAGGTGTTCAAGGTGACGCGCAATCGCCTCTCTCAGTTCGAGCATCCCGGAGTTTGAGGTGTAGCGGGTGGTGATATCCGCAGAACGCTGACCCGCGGCGCGGATGGGTTCGGGCGTGATGAAGTCCGGTTCGCCCACCCCGAGCGAGATAACGTCCGGCATGGTGGCGGCAATGTCGAAGAAGCGGCGAATACCCGACGCAGGCATCGCCCGGACGCGCTCAGAGATACGGGCACGCGGGCCGGTGTAGACCCTGTTGGAGTGTTGGGACGGCTCAATGGTGTGAGCGGCTCCCCGGTTGACAAAAACCCCGTTCATTCCTCCTCCCTTTCCCTTTCCATTTCCATTCACTTGAGAGACCCCCGAAGGTTGTTCGGTCTGGACTTCTTGTGGCAGTTGAGCCATGGTGCTTTTTCCTCGCTGGTGGATGTGCAGCCATTCACACGTCACGCTTCCCAGTTCGCGTTGGCAGAACGCTCCATCATCCAGATAGTGATATTAGGGAACGATAAACCGATAAACTGATAAACTGATAAACCGATAAACGGTTCCATCGGGTCCGGTGTTCCACCGACGGGCTGCCCCGGCGGTTCTTCAAGAAAACAACACACTGAGTGACAGGTCTTTGTGAATCCGCATAATGGCTTCGGCAAACAGCGGGGCCACACTGACAATCTGCACGCGTGCGTGCCGACCATCCTCCGACTGGGGGATGGTGTTGGTGACGATAGTTCGGGCAATGGGAGACTCGGCAATCGTCTGCAACACATCCCCCGCAAAAACTCCGTGGGTCACACAGGCATAGACCTCCTGTGCGCCCCGCTCCTGCAAAATCGAAACCGCATCCATCAAGGTTCTGCCCGTTGATATCATGTCATCCACAATCACCGCCGTTTTTCCTTCCACTTCCCCCACCATCTCCAGGACATTGATATGGGAGGTGTCGGGTCCCGTGCGCTGACGGGCAATCATGGCCAACCCGGTGCCCCGGAGCCGCTCCCGGAAGGTGTTGGCGCGGGCCACCCCGCCGGAGTCGGGCGAGACAATCACCACATCGCGCAGCGCCAGGCCGTGGATAGCGTCGGCCAGGATAGGTCCCGCCTGTAAGTGGTCCACCGGGATATCGAAAAACCCCTCGATGGGCGGAGCGTGCAGGTCCATCGTCAGCACGCGGTCTGTCCCCGCCATGCGGATGAGGTTGGCCACCAGCTTGGCGGCAATCGGCTCACGTCCGGTGGTCTTCTTTTCCTGCTTGGCATAGCCATAGTAGGGGATGACCGCCGTGACCCGCGAGACCGAGGCCCGCCGCAGCG
>DAOTUF010000071.1:0-2873 GCA_034437495.1 Chloroflexaceae bacterium
AGATTATCGTCTCCACGAAACAAAAAAACCGCCACACCCCCTGGCCTGGTGAGACGGACTCGACACCTTCCGGCGCACAAGCAACGCTACCCAGGCATAGCGCCCGGCTTTTTCGTCTGCTTGAACCGCCCGATACATGAACACATCATAATAGTGAGGAGTATACCAGCACTGACGCCCTCTGTCAACTCCTGTGTTTTCGGCTTTTCGCGCTCTCCGGGGTCCCTGCGTCCTGCATCCTGCGTGTTCACAAAGGGGATGTTCGCAAGACGCAAAAATCTGGTATACTTTGTCAATAGATAGTGGATGCTGGCCCTCCTCGGGATGGGCCAACAGGATACGAAGAAAGGATGGTGCTATGACCCAGAAACGACGGACCGGCGTTCTGGTGAGTTCGCTGCTGGTGCTGATGCTGGCGCTGGCGCTGGCGGCCTGTGGTCAGCCAGCGGACACCCCGGCCCCTGAGCCGGCGGACACCCCGGCCCCCACCGCTATGCCCGAAGAGGGAGACATGGGGGACAACGGCGAAGTGAGCGACGACGAGATACGCGAGCCAGAAGGGGACATTGAAGCGTTCTGGAACAGCTTCGACTGGGCAGACCTGACCGCTACGGAGCAGGAAGCCTGGGGCGTGCTCGGGTGGGATGAGGTGAGTTGGGACGAAGAGACCACGATTCCTGCCTCAGAAGAAGCGGACTGGGCGGAGTTGAGCGCGGAAGAGCAGGCAGCAGCCGAAAGCCTCGGTTACGACCAGGAAAGTTGGGACGCAGCCGAGTAGTGCATCAAGGTCCGGGGAGGCGAGGGTCGGGGAACAGATAGCCCCGGCTCCCGCCCGTCCACTCAGCGCACCACCCCACGTGAACGCATCTGCGACAGCACCAACTCCTCCACAGCGACGGAGGTGTCCGCAAAGAGGTAGCTGATACCCCGCCCGGTGCAGAACGCTTCCACCTCCCTGCGCCACGCACTCAGGTTCTCGTGGTAGCGCCGCAGCACGTCCAGGTCGGCAGTTATCTCGACGGACGGCCCCCCCTCGCTGTCAAGCAAGCGGAAATCCCCATCAATCTGAGGGTCGAGTTCCTGGGGAGCCAGCACGTGCAGGAGCGTCATATCGAAGGGACGCGACGAGAGCACCCGCAGCCCCTCCTTCCACCCCGGGTCGAGGAGGTCGGAGCAGAACACGAGCGGGCCGGGCGTCCGCTCCACCTGGGCATAGCGGTGGCACGCCTGGACCAGGCTGGTCGGGCCGCCGGGGGGGAGCTTCTGGAGAAAACGAAACAGGGGAAAGGCTCCTCGCTTGCCGCGCACGCCCGGCAGCCGGGGGCCTCCCCCGCCGAACGCTGTCACCGAGACGCGGTCCAGGCTGTTCAGGACGATGTAGCCAAACGCGCCCGCCACGCGGCAGGCATAGTGCAGCTTGTTCGGTTCCCCCCAGTCCATAGAGGCGCTGGTGTCGAGCACCAGGTGGACGGTCAATTCTTCTTCGGCAACGAACAGCTTCAGAAAGAACCGCTCCATGCGGGCATAGAGGTTCCAGTCTATCTGGCGGATATCGTCGCCGGGGGTATAGGGGCGAAAATCGGCAAACTCCACCGAAGAGCCGCGGCGCGGGCTGCGCCGTTCGCCCTGCATATCCCCGGCCATCGCCCGGCGGGTGACGAGCGAGAGGCGGTCGAGCTTGCGGAGAAACGCGGTATCGAGAAAAGGTTCCATCAGAGATACTCATGCTGCGAGACCCGCCGCCGCCAGTGTTCTTTGATGGCAATCGGAAGGTCTTCCTTCTTGCTCATCATAAAGTCCAGCACCATACGGCTGAAGGCCAGAGAATCTTCCAGAAACGGGAAGTGGTTGGCACCGGGGAACATCACCAACTGGTGAGGGGGTTGCCCCTCCTGGTAGGGATGGTCGTCGCGCAGGAACGCCGGGTATGCCTGGGCGTGGTCGGGTGGGATAATCGCGTCCTTTTCGCCGTAGACCGCCAGCACCGGGATGGATGCATCCAGTTCGTGCAGGACCGGGCGCAGGTCGGTTTCCATTATCGACTTCTGGACACTGTTCACCACGTGGTCACTCAGGCTGTCGGTATCTTCGTAGAGTTCCTGTTGGACCTCCGTATCGTCTACTGGTATCTGGCGGATAAGCCTGGTCCACGTGCTGGATGGATGGCTGCTCCCGAGCAACCGCGAAAAGGTACCGCGCTTCGTCAGCCCCCCCAGGATGGACCCCTCCAGCGGGGTCGCCACCAGCAGCAGGCGGGTGAAGCGCTCCGGGGAGGTTTGCGCGGCCCGCACCGCGACCATCCCTCCCAGGCCATGCCCCACCAGGTTGGCCTTCTGGATACCCATATCGTCCATAAAGCCGTGGAGCATCTGGACAAAGGTCGTAATCCCCAGGTCGTGGTAGTTCCGTTCGGATTCCCCGAACCCCCAGAAATCCAGGGCATAGGTTCGATAGCGCACGGATACCTGGTCCATGGTCGAGACCCAGTAGCGCCACGACCCGACCCAGCTATGGAGAAAGATGATAGGTTGTCCCCGCCCGAACACTTCGTAGTGAACCAGCCGATTATCAAGGTATAGTGCGCTCACTCCGTATCCTCATCAGCCTCGGTCGCAGGGGAGTGCTCCAGGGGAAGAATAAAGCTGAAGATGCTCCCCTTCCCCAGTTCGCTTTCGACCCACATCTCGCCACCATGCTGCTCAACCAGCGACCTGGCAATCGAAAGACCCAGACCCGTCCCGCCCACCTCTTCGCGGAGCGGGCTATCGGCTCGGTAGAAGGGACGGAAGAGTTTGTCGAGTTGGTCAGGAGACATCCCCACGCCGGTGTCCTCCACCTCAACCTGCAACATCTGCGCCGGGTTGAGGAACACG
>DAOTUF010000072.1:0-6935 GCA_034437495.1 Chloroflexaceae bacterium
TCCAGGCGAAGCGGGCATTCCCTGCGGCCTGCCGAAAATGCGGCTCCTGCTCAGGGGCCGGGTTCAGTCGGATCTTGTGTGCTCGTTGGATGGTGCGCATTCTGAGTACTCCTGTTCACTTTCGGGTAGGTTTGGCCCATCTAGCTCTACCTCCACCACCTCGGTGTTCGCGTTCTGCATGAGGGGGCTGAGCACGGCCAACCCCACATTGCCGGACTGCACCGCGGCCCGGGCATCTAGCTGCCAGAGTCGTACACTGTGCAAGGACCACTGCTGCACCACCTGCCCATCAATCGTCTGGGTCAGCGTGTCTCCCACATCGCAGGCCGGAGTCAGGTAGACCACGGTGCCGACGATAGTCATGGTCGGGTAACGTTGACCAAGCCACGACAGATACCCCGCCACCTTCCAGAGCGTCGCCTGGTCGGGGTAGCCCTGCCACTCCACCACGTGCAGGTACTCCTGTCCCTGCGGGCTGCGCACCAGCAGTACGTTGTCCAGGCGCGTATCACGGGCAGGCAGTTCTTCGGTCTGCACGCGGATGAGCGTGTGGTAGGGCAGGCCAAACAGGGGCAGCAGGTCAGAGCCGCGCACAATGGTCAGGTATTTGAGTGGATTATCGGTTCTCATATGGCAACTATACCACACATTTGCGGGTCTGGGGGATATTGATATTGAGGTCCCTACAACACCTCACCAAACTTCCCGCTGTGGCGCTGGAAGAACCAGTAGCCCACCGCCAGCATCAGCAGCGTCGTCACGATGACCCGCAGCATACTATCGAGCGCGGGGATAGCAGGCGTGGGGACCTTCCCGATGGGGACGGCGTTGCCATACAAGATGTCGCGGTAGAAATCAATAATCGAGGCCATCGGGTTGAGCCAGCGGATAACCCGCGCCACCATTGGCGTGCTCACCGCATTGAGCGAATAGAACACCGGCGTCAGGAAGAACCAGAACAGCAGCAGAATGCCAATCAGGTGGACAATATCGCGGAAGAAGACCGCCAGCGCACTCAAAAACAGCACCACCCCGATCAGGAAGAGCGTCTGGATAAGCAGCACCACCGGCAGGTACAGGAAGGTCCACGAGAAATTGAGCCGCCCGAGCAGCAGCCATTGCGTCACCGCTATCACCAGGAACATCATGGGCAGCGAAAGCACATAGTTGAGCAGGCTGGAAAAGATGCTTGCCAGAGGGAGAATCTCCCGCGGGAAGAAGACCTTCTTCACCAGGTTGGCGTTATCCAGGATGCTGCGGGTCCCGGCGGCCACGGCTTCGTTGCAGTAGTTCCACGGCAGCAGGGCAACTATCAGGAACACGGGAAAGATGGCAATATTGCTCGGCAGCAGGATGGTGAACACAAAGGTGAAGATGCTCATCATCAGGAGAGGAGCAAGCTGCGTCCAGAGGTAGCCAAGCACGCTGCCCTTGTAGCGCACGCGCAGTTCTCGCACCACCAGGTCCCGGATAAGTTCCTGGTAGCGCCACAGTTCGCCCAGTTTGGGCACCAACCCCGCGCTGCGGTCAATGGCAACACTGACCCCTCCCACGCACAGCCCGGTCACGACGGTCAGTGCCAGCAGGGGACCGATGTAGCGGGGTTCGGGGTGGGAAGGGAGCGCGGCCTCCTCGCTGAAGACGCCCCCCCGGTCCCAGGGGGTAAAGGTGGTGTGGTATTCGCGCAGCATATAGGTCAGAGCTTCGCGGATAACCTGACGACGAACGATGGCTGTGTTGCGCTGGTCGAACGTGGCACGGGCATCGGGGTTGGCGGCGGTACAGAGCCGCAGCACCGCCTCGCGCCGGGGGGTCGTGGTGAGCCACGCCGTCCCACAGAGCGCATCCAGGGTCGCGTTGTGCGTATTGATCTCAAACGTCCATAAATCGTCGCGAGCTTCGAGCGCCCGGGTCAGGTCGCTCTGCTCTGCGGGGGACAGGTCTTCAACCGACATCTGGGCAGAGACCTTGCCGATGGGCAGGCTCATGGGGAAGGCATCATATTCGATGATGGCCCGCAGGTGGGGGCCAAAAGGCGACAACACCGGTTCGCCGTGCAAGGCCCGGACCTCTTCCCATCCAAGCAGGTTGCGCAAGATTTCGCGTCCGCCTGCCGCCTGAATCTGGCGGACCAGTTCGACGGCCCCGGCGTTGGCAAGCTGGCGAGCTTCCTGCGCGGTCGGGCCGATACCGGCGACGTGGACCACGCCCGGCTCCTGCGGGACATATGCAATGCGGTAGTCGGGGCGACCAAAGCGCAGTTCGCGGTGGGACAGGGCCCGCTGGCGCAGGGCGTCCAGGGCGTCCTTGAAGGCAATCTGAAAATGGTGGCCGGGGCTGCCGTCGGCCTCGTACAGGCTGCGGTAGCGGCTCGCATCGAAGTGGGTTTCGGCTTGTGCCTGGTAGATGAGCGGACGGGAGAGGATGCGCGGCGCTCCAACCACCAGGCTCAGCACGATGCATAGCACAATCCACACCCACTGGTAGAGCCGCAGCCCGGCGTGCTGGCGCGACAGCCTCTCTTGCCAGCGCTGCCAGGTGGTGCGGAGGTGCAGAGCCACGTGGTTTGTCTTCTGGTTCCCTTCCTCTATGGTGTGGGCCATAGCTGTAGCTCCCGTGTTTGTCCGGCCCGCACGGCGAACGGTATCTCGTGGGGCGTCTTCATCTCCAGGGGTTGTCCATCCAGTATAATCCGTTCAACAGGAAGGTCGCTCCGCAGCGTCAACCCCGCCAGGTCGCGGTTGCTGTGGTTGGCGACCGTGACGGTGAAGGGGATGGAGGACCCATCCTCATCTGCCGCTGCGTTCGGGGAGGAGGGCGGGTCTATCTGGATACGCACCGCTTCCCGTGCTTGCTGCCAGTCGGCTATCTCGCGCAGGGGGGCAATCCATACATCCGGACGGGTTGCCGCGTAGCGGACTACCCGCTCCCACGCAACCTGTTGCTCATCCGTCGTGACCTCCTCAGTGTGCGACCAGACATCAATGGCTCCCCCCACCTCCCGTGTGTGGTCTATGGTGGCAAGCACCTGGTCAATACTGGACGGAGTGAGGGAGACATCCGGGCAGGCCATCAAGCGCTCGTGCCCCGGCAGCGGCAGGCAGCGGGGGGCAGCCACGACCCCGTCCTCGTTGAGCGGGAAGAGGTTGTACTGTGATTGGTCGCTGAGCCGCGTCACCGAGGTGATGCCGGCTGCCTCCAGTTCGTCCCAACTGGCATCACCCATCCCGCCGCTGCTGCTCCAGGGAAACGCCAGCGACCGCGCTGCGGGCACGCCTCGCGCTGCGGCAACCTGGTTCCAGGTGGTCAGGTCGTCGTGCCAGTCCTGCGCCTGCACAAAGCCACCATAGAAGTGGCTGAAGGTATGGCTCTGGATATCGTGGCCTGCTCGCAGGATGGGCGGCACCAGGTCGCCGGCATACCAGGCCGGGTGGCTCTGCGCGGTACCGGCAGGGTCAGGGGCGAACCAGGGAGTCGTCTGCCAGTGGTCGCTGGTCCAGCGGTTGCGCGTGGTGGCCCAGGCATAGGTGGGGTTGCCCATCCACTGCGTTCTGGTGGTGTTGCTCACCAGGAGCGTATAGCCAGCGGCATAGTAGGTAGCGCGAACCCCGTAGGGGCGGAAGAGGTTGAGCGTAGCGGTGATGCCCTCCCGCATGCGCAACCCCCGTTCGACCGGGTCGGTCGCGGTATGGGGGTCGCCCACGGAGCGGGAGTGTATCAACCCGGCCATGGTGGTTTCCCAGTCGAACGAAAAGGAGACCGCTGCTTGCTTGCCGTCGGGCCAGGGAGCCAGAGCAAGGGGGGATTTTTCCAGACTACCCGGACCCGGGACTGATTGTTCGTTGTCTGCTGCGGGTGCCTGCCGCACCCCCTTGATTGTCCGCCGCACCTGGAACACGTCCAGGTAGACCCGGTCGTCGGAGGAGGGGGCAATACGAATGAGCAAAGTGCTGGCCTCCGGTGGAGCCGTGAACGTGGCAACAATGCGCGACCACCCATCGGGGGGGGCGGCTTCCTGCCAGAGCACCACCGGCTGCCACGGTGTCGTCCGTGTGGCTAGTTCCTGCCCCTGCCCATCAAGCCAGCGGAACGTCACCCGAACCCGGGTGGACGAACTTTTGTCAGAGTCGGTGATGGCGTGCCCGGTGAAGCAGTAGGCGCGGCCCGGCTCCACGGGGATGGGAGGGGTCTGGACGAAGTTGGCAATACCCATAAGCTGGAGGGAACGTCGGTCGCCATCGAGGGCGAAGGTGCCAACTTGCACGCCGGGGGCCCCTGCAACCCACCCGTGCGGCAGAGACGTATTGTCGCTGCCCCGGGCAAGGTTGGCGTTGGGCAGCAGGTTGTCAGCAATGAGGGGGACGTAGGCGCAACGGGCTACCCGCTGGTTGATGAACCAGCCAGTCCCTCCGCCCAGAAGCACCCCGATGAGCACTCCCACCACCAACCGTCGTGACGTTATACCAGGTCTATTCACAGCAGTCTATTATAGCACGCTTTGTCTGTGGTTGTATGCCACTGTCTATCCCGTCTTCCCAATCACTCTTTTTTCACTCGGAAATTCCACCGGTGTATGCCATTGTCTGTAGGTGTGGCTACAAACTGGCTACACACGAGCTGCATTCCAGAAGGGGATTATAACACGATGCCTGACATTCAAAAAGCCGTTTTTCATTCCTGCCCTGGTTGCGGCAACCAGATTGCCCTGACCTACCGGCAACCTCTGGACGGCATGACCTTTCTATCGGACGTTCAGCGTGTTGCACGGTGTCCGCAGTGTGGGAGCCAGCTTGCACCTGCACCGGCGGCCCATGGAGACCTGCCAACGATGGTGCGACGATGGTTCGCTGCCCTCCCTGATACCGAGCAGCAGCAGATCTTTGAAGACCTGGCCCGTCTGCGGGCGCAGGTCGGGAGCGGAGGAGCCGCGTAATGCAGCGAACAACGATTAACTACGCGACCCATAGCTCCAATCCCATCCGTGCCCGACGGCAGGATGGGAAAATCGGATGGGTCTGCACGAAGGTCTCCCCAGGCTGCCAGAACTGCTATGCGGAGGCCATCAACCAACGGTTCGGGACGGGGCTGCCCTACGCAGCGAGGAACCTCGCGAAGGTCGAGGTGTTCCTGGACGAGCAAGAATTGCGGCGCATTCTCCGCGCCAGGGGAGGCAAACGGATCTTTGTCGGGGATATGATGGATATCTTCCTGGATGAGGTCTCCGACAGGATGCTCGACCGCGTGTTCGGGATATTCGCGGCCCGCCCCGACCTGACCTTCCTCATCCTCACGAAGCGGGTGGAGCGGATGCAGGCGTATCTCTCGACAAGGGGAAGGCGGGAAATCATCGGGGAGGCGATATCTCAGGTATGCCTCCCCTGCGACTGGCCGCTGCCCAACCTCTGGGTCGGCGTGACCATTGAGGACCAGCAACGGGCCGACGAGCGCATCCCCCATCTGCTCCGCACGCCAGCGGCGGTGCGGTGGGTGAGCTGCGAGCCGCTGCTTGGAGAAATAAACTTCTCTCGCATTCCGTATGGAAATTATCTCATCAATCCGCTTACCAGGCAGTACAGCACCAGGCCGCTTGACCAGCCGTATGCCAGTGGGACCCCGTTTTGCTTCGGAATGAGCAGCCTGGGCGGTGTTGATTGGGTCGTCGTGGGTGGCGAGAGCGGCCCGAAGGCCAGGCCGATGCACCCCGCCTGGGCCGAGTCGCTACGCGACCAGTGCCAGGCGGCGGGAGCGAGTTTCTGGTTCAAGCAGTGGGGCGAGTGGTTGCCAGCAGGTCAGCCAGGGGCCGGGGATGAGGCTATCGCAGCTTGCCGCAAATACCACGACTTCGGGAATTGGGTGAGCGCTCGTGTGGGCAGCAAGGCCGCAGGGCGACTGCTCGACGGGCAGGAGTGGAACGAGGTGCCGGAGTGGAACGAGGTGCCAGATGTTTCCTGACGCACGTTCCCGGTGTGCGGGATGGAGACGGTGCGGAGTATCTGATACTGTTGGCGAAACCTTCCATTGCCCAATAGATCGTCAAGCGCTACCTGATGGGTCTATTTGCCAAACCCTATTGCAATCGCCTCCATCGAGGATAACACGAGATATGGAGGGGTTTCGCCAACAGTATCCGTTATGGGATACAGCAAGGCTTTCGACACCTTGGCACCGGGGGACTGCTCGATTCAGTAGTCGGTAGTCCCTCATTGTGAGTGGTACGATCTTACGCCAGCGAGGCATTATAGTGATGCACAAAATACCAGATCGCACCGATATGATTTTCGACCTTCTTCGAAAAGGACAACGTTTTGCGCACCAGGCGACTGATACGCTGCCGCAGCGTGTTGTTCAGACGCTCGATATGGCTCGTCTGCCCGCTGTCCTTGCCGACCGGACGATGGCGTTTCGATGGCAGCACACACGCATACGCCTCCCAGAAATCTGTGGAACAGACGGCACATTGGCGATAGACCGGCGGCAACGATTCCCAGAGGTGCTGCGCAGTTGCTTCGTCACGTGCTCCGATGGCGACCCCAACAATTTCCCGTGTGTCACGGTCAAACGCCAGCCACACCCATTCTTTCTGGTCCTTGTTGCCAACGAACGACCACAGTTCGTCACATTCGATGGTCAATCGGCCTTTCTTTTTTGATCGGCCATGCACTTGACGCGGTTGGTCGACATATTTCTCATTGACATACGCCTGGAGCCAGCTTTCCGACACCTGGACCACCCGTGCGATGCCCGCCAGCGAGATGCGTTCCAGTAACAAGCGGTCAATGATATCTTTGATCTCATCCGAGATGACCCGCCAGGCGGGATCATCCACGAATTGGCGACCACAGGCGTTGCAGGCGTATTTCGGCTTTCCGACACCGTTCGAACCATTTTTGATCACCTGGTCGGTATGGCAGTCAGGGCAGCGGCGCATGACATTC
>DAOTUF010000073.1:0-6926 GCA_034437495.1 Chloroflexaceae bacterium
AGGCCCGCTTCAAGCAAGTCTAAGGAGGGGGTATGCACTACGGAGCCAACGACCGCGCCCGATCCATTGGCCGACGCCAGGTCTATCTCAACGGATGGCCCTACCCGCTGGACGGGATGCCCTCGCGCACCCTGACCCTGGAGCCAGGCCAGCGCTCAACCTGCACCATCGCCACCGACGCGCTGGTGCCCAAAAGCCTGGCGAACAAGCCCGTGCGGGTCGAAATCGACTTTGCCGGGCGGCGCGTGATGTTCTACCACGGCGTGACCACCACGCGCAAGTACCGCGTCGGGCAGGAGGTGGCCCGCGAGACCCCGGCGACGGACCTCCTGGTGCGGACTGACCGCACGCTCAAAGAGGCATGCGGAGCCAGTGAGGGCATCATCTTCAACAACACCCCCTGGGTGGACGCGGTGCGGGCACTGCTCAACCGCGCCGGTATCACCGACGCCGAGATTGCCCGCATCCACGACCCCAACCCCGATGGCAACCCGACCCTGCTCAACCTGGGCAGCGTGGAGGAGATTTGCCACGAGCCAGGAGAGAACATCAACACCATCCTGGCGAAGGTGCTGGAGATGGGATGCTCGACCGTGCGCTGCCTGCCCGCCAGCGGCAAGGTGGAGGTACTGCCCATCACGCGCTTGCCACACGCCAACCCGGACCTGCACTTCTCCAACACCGATGACGGGTGTTATCGCTGGAACCAGGTGGTGGAGTCCTTTGGCGGAGCGGGCACCATCGTCTCGCACTTCACCTGCACCGGTCCGCAGGTGGAAGACGGCACCGCCGCCGAAGACACCTGGATTGCCGCAGAGGTTGAGGGCAAGGCCGACGGGTTGCAAAATCCCTACTGGCAGACGGTGCCGCAGTGCCAGTGGGCCGCCGAATACTATGGCAAACTCAAGTGCCGCGAAGAGCGCATCTTCGAGGTGGAAGCGCCGCTCGACCCCGACGTGATACCGGGGATGAACTGTCTCATCACCGCACAGCACGTTGGTCTGGTCGCACAGCCCGCATTCATTATCGAAGTCCGCACCAACGGCACCACGATGACCCTGACCTGTCTCCTCGGCCCGTCGTCCATCGGGGAAGCCTACGCCCCTCCTGCCCCTCCCATCTGCGACTTCAGTCTCCAGGTGGTGGCCGAAACGGTGCTCATTGGCGGCCAGGCAGCGACCCTCTACGACGTGCAGGTTCAGGACCACAGCCTGTCCCCTGCGGGGCAGGTGGAGTGGGACAGCAAAAACACCGTAACCGTTCAGGGGGTCGGCACCAGCTTCGGCGCAGGCCGACCCGTCCGATGCGCTGCCACTGCCGCCATCACGAACGCCCGCAGCGACCGCCCCTGCCGCCGACAGGTCGCGCAGGTTGCGTCCGACCCACCCCTCGGTGCGGGCCGCCGCCTCGTTCAAACTTCCTTGAGGAAGCTCCAACCCCATCGCCTGCCCCAGGGTGCGAATTATCGCCTCGCGGTCCTCTGCCGTCGGTGGCAGCACGGGCGCGGTGCGGTCGAAGCGTGAGCGCAGGGCCGCGTCCAGCAGGTCGGGGCGGTTGGTGGCCGCCACCACCAGCACGCCAGCCTGCTGCCGGGCCGGGTCTTCCAGAAAGGTGAGCAGGCTGGCAAAGACGCGATTGTCCACGCCGTTGCCGCCATTCTCGCCGCGGTTCGTCACCTGGTCAAGCTCGTCAATGAAGAGCACGCAAGGGGCCAGGCTGAGGATGGCCTTCAGCGCCCGCTCCAGGTTGCGCTCACTATTCCCCACATACTGCCCCAGGATTTTCGAGAGGGCGAAGACCACGAACGGCACGCCGGCGCTGCCGGCCAGGGCTTCCGCCAATTGCGTCTTGCCCGTGCCAGGAGGCCCGCTCATCAGGATGCCCCCCATCGCCAGGCGGCCCTTGCGCCAGGGCTGCACGAGCCGCTGGTCAAGGAAATCTTTGAGATAGGCATACCCGCCGACTGCCAACAGGTTCCAGCGGGGGTCGCGCACGTCCAGCACGTCGGCAAACTCCTGACGGATGATGGCCTGCTTGCGCTCCGTCACCAGGTCGGGGGTGAGGGTGCCAGCGCCCATCCCGCGCATCAGCACATCCTCAATCTGGAGCAGATTGAGCGCACCGGTCATCGCCGCCACCTGCCGCGGGGACAGGTCATCGGCCAGCGCCAGGTCGTCCCCATACTGCTCCAGGCGGCTCTCGATGAACCGCTCCCGTTCGGCAGCGTCGGGCAGCGACAATTCAACTGGCTCCCACCGGCTGCTGGCCCGCCGCAGTTCGGCGTGGATGGAGAGCAGCGATTCCGTGACGAGAAAGAGCGCGTGGGTGCGTCCCACCTGGGGAGAGCGTGCCCACTGGAGCAGGCGTCCCAGAATCAGCGGGTCGGTCTGGATCAGGTCCGCATCAGGGATGAGCAACTCGCCGTAGGTGAAGATAATGGCGGCCCGCAGCGGACGCTTCGTCGCCCCCTCCGCCACCAGCAGCGGCTCGGTAAGCAGCCGGTCCACCAGTTCGCTCATCTCCCGCACCCCGCGAGGGAAGCGGGGGGACTGCCCTTGCTCCTGCCCCGTGCCCAGAGCCGCGGCAATGCTGCTGGACGGAGGGGTCTGGGGCGCGTCCATCCCCAGGAGGCGGGCCGCCAGGTCGCGGTGCTGGCTGCCCAGGGGAAAGTCCATCCCTCTTGATGGGTCTATCTGGATAATGAGGTCGAAGCCGCGCATCAACCGTGCGGCCAGGAAGGGCAGCAGGGGTTGATAACTCCCATTCGGTACGTAGTCGTGGACGTTGCCGTGCAGCAGGTAGGCGTGCGCCACGGCGTCCTGAAACAAGGTTGAAATGGTCTGCCAGAAGGCCGGGGTGCGGTCACTCATGTTTTCCCTCCTTTGCGTGTTTCTTCCTGTTCCACCGCTCCTGGGATGCCGTCTTCTTCGCGGCATCAGCGCAGGCCGGGCCACAGTATTTCTGGACCCGGCTCTCGGTCGTGAATGTCTTACCACACCACGCGCAGGTACGGGTGACGGTGCGGTTGGTCCAACGGCGCGTCACATCAGCCACGGCGCACCACCTTGATCGGTCCCCGTCGAAGATGCTGGTGCGCCTCGGCCTGCATCTGCGCCCAGGGAGGGTGCTCGTGCGCCTCCACCCAGTCGCCGGGGTCGTCGGGCCGGTGCTGCTCTGGCTGCCACTCGCCCGTCCACTCGATGCCCTGCGCCTTCATCATCTCGCGGATCATCGTGAGCAGGTCGCTGCCCACCTCGAACGTGCCGGCGGTCGTGCGGAGCGCCATCGCGCCGTCGGGGGCAATCAGCACCTCGCCCGTCACAATGCGGTGGCCGACTGGCTTGTTCCAGGCAAAACTCCGCACCCCATTCGGGTGGGAAATATCGTGGGTAATCTCAAAGCCATCAGCCAGCAAATCGGCCTTGACCATCTCCCCGATGAGTTGCGCCGCCACCTTCGTGAGCGCGGTGCCGACCTGGGCATTGAGCGCTTTGCGTACCTTTTGACGGCTGCTCCGCACGGCGGCCCCCTCGCGGCCCAGGTGGATGGTGGCCAGGCCGGTCGCCAGATCTGCGCCCATCCGCCAGGCGTCCACTCCCTGAGCACCCAACTCCGCAATGATGGCCTGACACAGCGCATCCCGGAGTTGGCTGGTCGTTTCGGGGTCCGCCAGTTTGCCCAGGAGCAGGCGTTCCAGGTTCGAGACCTTCACCTGGGCGATGGCGATTGAATTACACGGCATCGTATCCTCCTTCAAACTTCCGTACGTAATCTCAAGCCGCTACCTCAAACCGTTCGCGCCGCCGGCGCAGGTCGGCCCCGCCGTCCACCAGCGTCTCCACCAGGGAGCTATCCAGGCCGAGCCGCTCCCGCCGTTGGCGCAAATCGCTCCGCAGCATCTCATCCTGCTGCGGCAAAACCATCTCAGCATCCAGCGGCAGGCGGTCGCGGCCTTTCGGCAGGCGCGGGGTTTCGCCCATCGCCAGGATGCTGGACTGGAGCAGCACCCCCAGGTCTTCGATGTCGCGGGCCACCTCGGCAGGTTTGACCTGCGACCCTGCGGACACCTCGGTCAATTTCTGGCGCATCTGCTGGATTTCCTCGTCGTCATCCAGCGCCAGCACCGCAATCTCGTCCAGCACCAGGCGCAGGCTGCGCTTCGCCGCAGGCGAGAAGCGCCCTGCCTGCACCCCCTCCATCAGAAAAACCAGGCTCTCGTGGAGGCGCTGGCGAATGTCCAGGGCGTAGCCGCGGTAGAACTCGTCCAGCAGCCGCTGCTTCTTCTGCTCAAGCTCGGCGGCCAATTGCTCCTTGTGCTCACGGATGAGGCGCACCTTGTCCGCCTGCTTTGCCTCCTCCGCGCTGATCTGCGTCAGCACGCGCAAGCGCTCCATCTCGGCCTCGGCAGCCTCCATCTCGCCGTCGCGCCGCCGCCGTTCCAACTCCTGCTCGAACGCCAAACGTCGCCGCTCCAACTCCTGCTGTCGCGCCTGCTCCACCTGCTCGACGTAGGCCGCCTGTTCTGCCTCCAGGGTCGGGGTGGGGATGAATGAGATTTCGTAGGAAAGGGCAAAGCGGGAACGGATGGCTTCAACCGACGGATACTGGCTCATCAAGCGCTGCACCATCGCGGGGACGTTGACCGTGCCAGAGCCGAGCCGCTGCGCGGTGTCGGCGGCTTGCCGCGCCAGCGCCACGGCGCGACGTTCGGCCTCCTGGCGGTGGGCGTCGTAGTTCTCCAGCCAGCGTTCGATTGTTAGTTTCCACTCCTGCTCCAGCGCGGCGAACTCCTCCTTGAACCTGGGGACGGCATTGAGCGGCACAAATTCGCCCCAATGCACCGTGCGCCCCCACTTCTTGACCAACTGCCGGGCGCGGGAGGTGATGGTCCCGAACACGCTCTTCAGGTCAGAGTCGAGCAGGTTGATGTGCCCCCACCGCAGCGCCCGGTCCAACTCTGCGTAGCCCTCCCTGGTCAGTCCCAGGTCAGACAGCTCCAGGCTGATATCGCCGCACCACTGCCGGACGTGGACGCGCACCAGGAAGCCGTCCATAATGCGCGACCACGGGTCGGAGACGGCGATGACGCGGTGCTGGTCGAAGTAGTCGGTCAGTATCTTCGTAACATCCTTGACCGGTGCCATAATCCCCCCTTTCACGCAACCCTGGCGAGATTGAATGACTGGCGCTGCTTCTCCTCGGCCACCTCGTACATCCGAATGGCTGCGTACGCCCGCTCAGTGGCCTCGCGGATGACGGGGAGCCGCGCTGCCGCGACCTGCTCAACCGCGATGGTGATGGCGTAGAGTTGGCGGTAGAGCCGCTCCAGGTCGGCAGGGTCCATCGTGTGCAGATCCTCCTCCTCGTTCGGGAGGAGCGCGACGGCCTCAGCAATCTGCTGCTCCCATTCGCTGAGGCCATCGAAGGTCACGTCGAAAGAAACCAGAACCTCGCTCATAGTGCCTCCTTCCCCCATCCAACCATCAAGAGATAGGCCTGCTCCGTCTGGGCAAGCTGAATCTGTATCCCCCCCGCCAGCCAGAGCAGCACCAGCGTGATGACGGTCAGGGAGGCCAGCAGCCCCACCACTGCCAGCAGGGGGATGATGTCGTCCCGCAGCAGGGCAGTGGCGAGAAACAGAATGGTCAGGGCGACGGCAACCAGGGAGAGTATCATCACAACCTCCTTATGCCGGTTCCTGGGGGTGAACTATGGTCAGGCGGTCGCGGATGACCTGGCGTCCCCCCTCTGTTGCCAGCAATTCGTCCTCCTGCAACAGGTCGCGTAATCGAGCGCCGTATGCCTTCACCTGGTCGTCCGTCCATTCGCGGAAGTCGGGCACAGGGTAGGCGTCGGTGAAGAGGCCGGCCTCCTGTGCCCGACTGACAAACCCGTCCAGGTGCGCCAGGAGCTTCTCGCGGCCATTGCCATTCCCGTTGGCTGCTTCTGGCTTCGGGGACTGCGCCTGGCGGCCTGGCTCCTGCGCCTGGCGGCCTGACGGACGGCTCCGTCGCGAGTCGCCCGGCTCCTGCTGACGATGGGGTGGCCTGGACGGTTCTGGCTCCTCCTCATCCCCGCACGGTATCTGGAAAAGGTTGATGACGAACGTTTTGAGCGCGGCGGCCAGCGCCTTGGTCAGTCCCTTGCCCTCGCCGTCCAGGGCCTCGCCCCACCAGGGGATGGTGGCGACTTCGCCCGTCTCAGGGTCAACCAGGGTGTACTCAACCTCGATCCGGGTGAGCGTGATGGGGTTGCCCTGCCTGCTCTGGCCCGCTTCAATGTCCTCGCGTTTCACCACCCGCGGAATGATGGCGATGGGATACTGCTGGAGCAGCGGTTTGAGCGCGGCCAGGATGGCGTCCTTGCTGGCGTAGCGATAGCCTTGAAAATGCTTGCCGTCCTCTGCGACCCATCCCACTGCCGCGGTGATGGCGGCCAGGCGGGGGTAGAGGCCGGGCTTCTGGGCGGTTGTTTGACTCATGCGGCACGCTTCCTTTCTTTCTGGTTCTGGCGGTGTACGAAAAAGTTCTCTCCGGCAGGTGGAGCACCGTAGCGAGCGCGGCGGTATTCTTCCTCCGCGGCTCGATGCTGGTCTTTCGTGTACCGGGCCGGTCGCTGCCGCTGGAGGGCGTCCTGGCGCTCCAGGGCTATCTCGACGTATGCCTGCCGCGCCAACTCGATGCGGAACGGGTCAAGCTGGCGCATTCCTCGGTGTTCCCGTTGCTTGCTCACGGTTTCTTCCTCTCAAAACAGGTGCAACTTGCGAGCCGTTCGATCATCCATCACGAAGGCGTCACACTCGAACTGCTCAAACAGGGCGAAAACCCGCAGCGGGTCGCGCACGCGGAAGCGGCGGTTCCCGACGCGGCAGGTGTAATATCCTTGACGATAGCGCACGTAGAAGTCCATCTGGGGGCCTTTCTGAT
>DAOTUF010000074.1:0-6687 GCA_034437495.1 Chloroflexaceae bacterium
CTCACGGGGATGGGGCGTATCCATCCGCTCCCTGCTGACCTGACCCCCAAATAATTGGCGAAGGTATTGCTGGTACAATACAATTCCTTTCTCTCCCTGACCTGGTCTGGTAGACGACAACGCATTTTCTGTTTTTTGCGTCGGTATGCCGCAAGGAAGAGAAGCGCTCTCCTGTTCTTTGAAGGTATTTGAAGGTATTCAAGAAAGCTGATGAGAAATGGCCGGAGGTGAGGATCTCCCAGGATGAAACCTCGTATTTTGCTCGTGGAAGACCATGACAGTACCCGTCTCCTGCTGGCTCAGTTGTTGACCGAGACCGGCTACCACGTCACTCAGGCGCATGACGGAGAAACTGCCCTCAATCTGTTGAAGCAAGAAACCTTTGATATCGTCCTGACGGATATTGTCATGGGGAACGTTGATGGGGTCGAAGTGCTCTACACCGCCCGGCAGCTTGTTCCCCGCCCGGTGGTCATCCTCCTGACTGGCCATGGCACCCTGGAAACCTGTATTGCGGCGCTGCGAGAAGGCGCGTTTGACTATTTGCTGAAACCCTGCTCGAATGAACGGTTGCTCCACTGCCTCGCAAAGGCGGTGCGCCACTACCAGGCAGAACAACAGGTACGGCGGGCCGTCGAAATGCTGGCAACGGTCTTCACCGACCCGTCCGAGTCCTCCACCTCCTCCCCCCAGGCAGGCTCCGCCCAGGAACCACCGGCTCCCCAACTGCAAACCATTGGAGACCTGACGCTCGGAGCAACGCGCCAGAGCGTCCGCTTTCAGGGGCAGCCCGTGCCCATCACCCCCATTGAGTTTGCCCTGCTGCGGTTTCTGGCGACCACGCCGGGCCAGCCGCGAACCTACCGCGACATTATCCGCCATACCCATCAGCTTGACCTCGACCGATCCGAGGCGCAGCGGTTGCTCAGTTCGCACGTGCGCAATCTGCGCCGCAAGCTGGACAAGCGCCACCTCGTGCATGAGCACGGGGTGGGGTACAAGCTCGTCAATCCCAATCAAAGCGCCTGACCGTGCCCCGCTGTGCTGCGGTTCCTGCATCAGGCGCTTCTTTCCTGCTTCCCTGCTTTCCTGTTTCTCTGCCGACAGGTTGGCAGTCTAGACGCTCAGATAGCCCTCGTCAATTGCCGTGGGCGACAGCCCCGACCCGCTGGCTCCATAGAGCGTCCCGAGCGTGTGGAACGAATTGAGTTCCTTCATGTAGTTTGCTCGCTCCAGCGCGGCTGGCTCGGAGATGGCCTTGTGGCTCATCCGGCCCTGCATCTGCCGAATGGACTCGTACTCCTGCTCTTCCATCCAGGCCGCCAGGTCGGTGAGGATCTCCCGGGCGCGAGCCGTGCCATAGCGCAGCAGGGCCGAGGTGGTCATCGCTACATTTGCCCCGGCCATCATCACCTTCAACACATCCTGCGCCGTATGGACCCCGCTGGAGGCGGCCATATCCACCTTTGTCTTGCCATAGAGAATGGAAATCCAGCGCAGGGGAAGGCGCAGGTCGTTGGAATTGCTCAGCACCAGGTTGGGAACCACTTCGTCGGCCTCCAGGTCAAAATCTGGCTGGTAGAAGCGGTTGAACAGAACGACCCCCTTTGCCCCGGCTTCCTCCAGGCGGCGGATCAGGTTGGGGAGGGAGGTGAAGAAGGGGCTGAGCTTGACTGCCACGGGTATCTGGACCCGCGAGCAGATATCGCGCACCAGGTTGACATAGAGGTCTTCCTGCTCCGTACTGGACGTCTCCGGGTTGGTGACGAGGAAGTAGGTGTTGAGTTCAAGGGCATCCGCCCCGGCCTGCTCTATCTTCTGAGCGTAGTCAACCCACCCGCCCGGCGAGGTTCCGTTCAGGCTCCCGATAACCGGGACACTGACGGCCTGCTTGAGACGGGCCACCTCTTCAAGATAGCCCTGGGTGCCTACGTTGTAGTTCTTGAAATCGGGGTAGTAGCTGTTGACCTCGACAAAGGTATTCTGCCCCTGCGTGATATAGTGGGCGAGTTCCTGGCTCTCGTGGCTAATCTGCTCTTCAAAGAGCGAATACATCACGATAGCAGACACCCCGGCTTCTTCAAGCTGGCGTACGGTGTCCGTGTTTTTGGTCAAGGGCGATGCCGAAGCAACCAGCGGGTTCTTCAGCGTCAGCCCCAGGTAGGTCGTCGTCAAATCCACGGTCATATCTCCTGCCTTTCTTTAGGTTCCAAAGTAACTCTCTACCCTCTACCATAACCGTCCGACCGTTTGAGCATGGGGTATTCGAAGCAATAAGGGGCCAGACGTAGGAGCGGCTCTGCACCGGTCATCGCCTGGTATCGCATAGGGGGCAAGGCAAGCCTGCCCGTCCGACGCCTGGCCGTATTGCTCCTCTCCTTCTCTCCTCCCTACTCCTTCGGCGCGTAGGCAGTCACCAGGTTCTCATACAGCTTCCAGCGATTGTTGACATCTTCCTGGGCAAGCCGCATCAGCATTTCCGCCCGTTCTTCGTTGTTCTGCACCAGCACCTTGTATCGCGCCTCGTTGTAGGCATAGTCTTGCAGCGGGATACTCGGGGCTTTGGATTCGAGCTTGAACGGATTCTGTCCCTGGGCCACCAGTTCGGGGTTGAAGCGGTAGAGCGGCCAGTAGCCAGCCTGCACCGCCAGTTTTTGCTGCTCCAACCCTTTGCGCATATTGATGCCATGAGCAATGCACTGGGTGTAGGCAATCACGAGCGACGGGCCGGGGTAGGCTTCGGCTTCCTGAATGGCCAGCAAGGTCTGGCGGTCATCATACCCCATCGCCACCCGGGCCACATACACGTAGCCATAGGCCATGACAATCATCCCCAGGTCTTTCTTGGCTATGTTCTTGCCCTCCGCGGCAAAGCGGGCCACGGCTCCGCGCGGGGTGGCCTTCGATGACTGCCCGCCCGTGTTGGAATAGACCTCGGTATCCATGACCAGCACGTTGACATCCTTGCCCGACGCCAGCACGTGGTCCAGCCCCCCGAAGCCGATATCGTAGGCCCATCCGTCGCCGCCCATAATCCACACGCTCTTGCGCACCAGATAGTCCGCCAGACTGAGGAGGTCACGGGCCTGCGGGTCAGCGTCTTTCAAGCCTTCCATCTTCTGCTTGATCTGGACGACCCGATCCCGCTGAGCCTTGATGCCCGCTTCGGTGCTCTGGTCGGCGTTGAGCACCTCCTGCACCATCGTATCCCCGAGCTGGCTGGCAAAGTGCTGCACCAGTTCGCGGGCATACTCATTGTGCTTGTCTACCGTGAGGCGCATCCCCAGGCCAAACTCGGCGTTGTCCTCGAACAGCGAGTTGGACCAGGTCGGGCCGCGGCCCTCGCGGTTCGTCGTCCAGGGCGTGGTAGGCAGGTTGCCCCCATAGATGGACGAACAGCCGGTCGCGTTGGCCACAATCATGCGGTCGCCAAACAACTGGGAGATGAGCTTGACGTAGGGCGTTTCGCCGCACCCGGCGCAGGCCCCGCTAAACTCGAACAGCGGGGTGAGCAGCTGCGAGGTCGCCACCGTGCTCGCGTCCAGCGTCAGGCGGTCTGGCTCGGGCAGGGTCAGGAAGAAGTCCCAGTTGGCCCGCTCGCGCTCGCGGATGGGAAGCTGCTCGACCATGTTGATGGCCTTGAGGCCGGCTTGCTGCTTGTTCTTTGCCGGGCAGACCTCCACACACAGGGCGCAGCCGGTGCAGTCTTCGGGCGCAACCTGAAGCGTAAACTTCTGGCCCGGGAAGAACTTCTTGAAGGCGGCGCGGGTGTCGGTCGAAAGGAACCCTTCCGGCGCTCCGCTCAGCAGGCTCGGGTCATACACGCTCATCCGGATGACGCCGTGCGGACACACAAACGCGCACTTCCCGCACTGGATGCACACCTCCGGGTCCCAGGCCGGGATTTCGAGCGTGACGTTGCGCTTTTCCCACTGCGTGGTGCCCGTCGGAAACGTCCCGTCAATGGGCAGCGCACTGACCGGCAGCGACTCGCCCTCGTGTATCATCATCGGAGCCAGCACCCGGCGCACAAACTCCGGCGCTTTGTCGGAGACGGGTGGGCGGCGGGTAAAGGTGCTGGTCACTTTGTCGGGCACCTGGACTTCGTGCAGGTGCGCCAGCGAATGGTCAACCGCCTCGAAGTTCTGGTTGACCACGGCATCCCCAAACTTGCTGTAGGTCTTCTGGATGGCCTTCTTGATTTGTTCGATGGCCTGTTCCCGCGGCAGCACCCCGCTGATGGCAAAGAAGCAGGTCTGCATAATCGTATTGATGCGGGTACCCATCTTCGCGTTCTTGGCCACCTCGTAGGCGTCAATGACGAAGAACTTGAGCTGCTTCTCGATAATCCCCTCCTGCACCTCTCGCGGCAGGTGGTCCCACACCTCGCCCGGGCCATAGATGCTGTTGAGCAGGAAGATAGACCCCGGGCGGGAATATTTTAGCACGTCGAAGCGTTCGAGGAAGGAGAACTGGTGGCAGGCCACGAAATCGGCCTGGTTGACCAGGTAGTGGGCCTTGATGGGGTCCGGGCCGAAGCGCAGGTGCGAAACCGTCACCGCTCCCGACTTCTTCGAGTCATAGACGAAGTAGCCCTGAGCATGATTATCGGTCTCCTCGCCAATAATCTTGATCGAGTTCTTGTTTGCGCCCACCGTTCCATCGGCTCCCAGACCCCAGAACACACAGCGGACCGTTTTTTCGCTTTCGATGTTGAAGAAGGGGTCGTAGTCCAGGCTGGTGTGGGTCACGTCGTCCTGAATACCGATGGTGAAATGGTTGCGGGGGCTTTCCTTCTGCATCTCATCGAAGACCGCCTTCGCCATACCGGGGGTGAAGTCTTTGGACGAGAGGCCATAGCGCCCGCCGAACACCCGCGGCATCTGGCTGAAGGCCGCCGCGCCCATCGCAAAGCCCTCTGCGAGGCCAGTAATCACGTCTTTGTAGAGCGGTTCGCCGCTTGCGCCCGGTTCCTTGGTGCGGTCCAGCGTTGCGATGGTCTTGACGGTGGCGGGCAGGGCGCGGACGAAGTGGGCCGCGGAGAAGGGACGGTAGAGCCGCACTTTCAGCACGCCCACCTTTTCCCCCTGCTTGTTGAGGAATCGTGCAGTCTCCTCGGCCGTATCGGCAGCCGACCCCATCATCACAATGACGCGCTCGGCGTCGGGCGCTCCCGCGTAGTCGAACAGGCTATACTGTCGTCCGACGAGGCTGGCGAAGCGGTCCATGATCTGCTGCACCATCTCCGGGCATTTCTCGTAGTAGGTATTGACCGTCTCGCGGGCCTGGAAAAAGGCGTCCGGGTTCTGGGCCGTGCCGCGGAGCACCGGTCGGTCGGGGGTCATGGCCCGGGCGCGGTGCTCCTGGACCTTCTCGTGGTTAATCAAGGACTGCAAATCGTCATCGCTCAGAAGTTCGAGCTTGGCGACTTCGTGCGAAATGCGGAACCCATCGAAGAAGTGCAGGAAGGGAATGCGCGACTCGAGGGTGGCGGCGTGGGCTATCGCGGCCAGGTCGTGCGCTTCCTGCACCGAGTTGGACGACAGCAGCGCAAAGCCCGTGGCCCGCACCGCCATCACATCCGAGTGGTCCCCAAAGATAGAGAGCGCGTGGGTGGCGACGGTGCGGGCTGAAACGTGCAGCACGGCAGGCGTCAATTCCCCCGCAATCTTATACATATTGGGGATCATGAGCAGCAACCCCTGCGAGGCGGTGAAGGTCGTTGTCAGCGCCCCGGCCTGCATCGCGCCGTGGAGCGCTCCGGCGGCTCCGCCTTCGGATTGCAGCTCAACCACGGTGGGGATGGTGCCCCAGATATTCGTCTTCTTTTCTGCCGACCACTGGTCGGCAAATTCGCCCATGGCTGAGGAGGGGGTAATAGGATAGATAGCAATGACCTCACTCAATCGGTGGGCGACAGAAGCCGTTGCTTCATTTCCATCGATTGTGGTAATCACACGTGACATATGGATCTACAACCTTTCCTGTGTTCAAAACTATGGACCGAACCTTCCCCGTTGACGACCTGTGCAGTCCACTTTGTTCCCCTTCTCCCTGTGTTCAGACCCCGGCCATGAAAGGGGCTGCGTTTTCGGGGGCCGGGTGTCCGAGTACCTGTGTCTGCTGGTCTTATCTTGGAGGATCGCGTCAATTTCTGACCCTGGTAATACCCCTATTATAGTACATGTTTGGCGTTGTTCTGCCGGAAATCTCCCGGCGCTCCCCTCAGCTTGAAGTCGCCGCTTGCCGCAAGTCTATCCACATGGGTGGGTCCCGACCTACCCATGTGGGTAGGAATAGCCCGTTCTCTGGCGGAATATTGTAACTGCAACGTGACTGGCTTCCGTATAGTGGGGTTGGAACACAGGAGGTTGGGGCGCAAATCGGGTCCAACGCAACGATTTGCAGGTTGATATCGTCTTGATCCTGGATGGATGGCCCGAATGTTGCAGGAAAAAAGGAACAGGTTCTCTGGAGGAACTGGCTGAAGAACAAAGATGAGCCGGTTCCCCCCGGAAAAATAGGCCGCATGGCATAGTCTTTGATAGGTCATGCGGGATATGACAGAAGTATCGACCATGCTGTATACTCTGAATCAAACCTGTTCAAGATTGTTTGACCCTTTCGGTACCATTCGATGCCATTTTGACTATACAACAACCAGAAAACCTGGGCAGCGAATGCAAC
>DAOTUF010000075.1:0-1703 GCA_034437495.1 Chloroflexaceae bacterium
TGTTATGACGAGAGACCCCGTTCTCTGTTGCCCGACACGTCTGTTTTTCATTCGTCATATATTATGTCGAGTACCCCCCCCCCTCCCTTTGTGCCTGCCCCGACCTTCAGCGGGCAACTGGGCCGCCTGGTGCGCGATGTGGCGACCCGACTCCGCCGTGGGGAACATGTTTTCGTGGTGACAACCCAGGCTGCTCGCCTTCAGGAGATGGTGGCTGAACAGCAGCGGGAGTGGGAGGCTGCGGGATGGGAACGGGAAGACGGGAGGTGGGGAACCGGGGTCCTGGTCCATGGGACTCTCTCCGAGGGGTGGAGGCTGCCCGGCCCCCCCGCAGCGTGGACGCTCTACACCGACCTGGAAATCTTCGGATGGCGTCAGCGCCGCCCGACCTCTGCCCCCACCCGCCGACGGGAGACCAGCGAAGATGAGCGGGCCATCTTCCTGCGCGGCCTCAAGCCCGGCGACTACGTGGTGCATCTGGACCATGGTATTGCCGTCTATGAAGGGCTGCTGCGCCGCAGCGTCGGGGATATCGAGCGTGAATACCTCAACCTGCGCTATGCTGGTGGGGAGCGGCTCTATGTGCCGGTGGAGCAGGTGGACCGCGTCTCGCGCTACGTTGGCGCGGGCGATGTGCGCCCCCCCCTGACCCGCCTTGGTACGCTGGAATGGGAGCTTGCCCGGCGCAAGGCTCGCAGCGCGGTGCAAGACCTGGCGGGCGAACTGCTGGAACTCTACGCGCAGCGCAAACTGAGCAGGGGGCACGCCTTCACACCCGACACCGAGTGGCAGCGCGATATGGAAGAGCGCTTCCCCTTCGCTGAGACGGATGACCAGCTCCGGGCGCTGGCGGAAGTCAAGGCCGATATGGAAGGGCCGCAGCCAATGGACCGCCTGATTTGCGGGGATGTCGGCTTCGGGAAGACCGAAGTTGCGCTGCGGGCAGCATTCAAAGCCGTGCAGGACAACAAGCAGGTTGCGCTGCTGGTGCCCACCACGGTCCTGGCGCAGCAGCACTATGAAACGTTCAAGCAACGCCTGTCCCCCTTCCCGGTCACGGTCGAGATGCTGTCGCGGTTTCGCTCGGCGCGGGAGCAAGAGGCCATCGGGCAGCGGTTGGCCCGCGGGAACATCGATATCATCGTCGGGACGCACCGTCTGCTCTCCCGAGACGTAGTCTTCAAGGACCTGGGGTTGCTCATCATTGACGAAGAACAGCGCTTCGGGGTGCGCCACAAGGAGCGCCTCAAACAACTCCGCGCTGAAGTTGACGTGCTCACCCTGACCGCCACCCCCATCCCTCGCACGCTCCACATGTCGCTGGCCGGTCTCCGCGACATGAGCGTCATAGACACCCCCCCGAAGCACCGGGTCCCCATCAAGACCTACGTGGTGCCCTATAGCAAGAACCTGGTGCGTGACGCCATCCAGCGCGAGATGGAGCGGGGGGGGCAGGTCTATTTCCTGCACAACCGCGTGCAGAGCATCTACACCGTGGCGGACCGCCTGCGCCGCACCGTGCCCGACGCGAGGATAGGCGTGGCGCACGGGCAGCTTGAAGAAAACCAGCTTGAAAAGGCCATGTACGAATTCTTCAGCGGGGCCTACGATGTCCTGGTCTGCACAACGATTATCGAAAACGGTCTGGATGTTCCCAACGCCAACACCATCCTCATTGATAACGCGCCGCTCTATGGCCTGGC
>DAOTUF010000076.1:0-6365 GCA_034437495.1 Chloroflexaceae bacterium
CCAGGTGGAGCCAGGTTGGAGCCAAACCGGCAGATAATGGCGTATCCTGGTGACACTTGCGACTGTGACACTGATGAAGAGAAAGAGGTGAAAAGGCAGAGATAGGCAGGGGCAGACAACGACAGACAAGCGGTGGAAACCCGAACTCTAACACCCGTTTAATGCGGTACATACACCATTCTAACATGGGGAGGATATACTCATACCCGTAAAGAAGAAGTAACGTCTACCTGAACGAAACCATATCGAAAGAAGTACATAACGAGTGAATGAAAGGGAGGGTATCCGATGCCAAGAGTAAATATCGTACCGTGGAATCCACTGGAAGAGATGCTGCCGCTGCGTGAAGCCATGAGCCAGTTGCTCGGAGAAAGCTTTGTACGTCCGGGCGAGACCCCGCGCGGTCAGGGGGAGATTGCCGCCCCGGTAGATGTCAGCGAAACGCCCCAGGCATTCTACGTCGAGATGGCCGTACCGGGCCTCAAGTCGGAAGATTTGCATATCACGGTTGAGAACAACGTGCTGACCATCAAGGGGGAAGTCCACCGCGAAGAACAGACGGACCGCACCTATCACCGGGTCGAGCGCCGCTATGGGGCATTCGAGCGCTCCATGACCCTGCCGAACACGGTCAAAACCGACGGCATTCGAGCATCGCTCAAAGACGGTATCCTCGTGCTGGAAGTCCCCAAAGCCGAAGAAGTCAAGCCGCGCCGCATCAATGTCACCGTAGATGTCTGATATCCACGAATGTTCCGTTCGGCGCTTCGACGCCAGCGCAGCAACCTCCCGCAGCCTTCAAACCCGCGGGAGGTTGCTGGCTTTCTGTTCCTCCGCTCCGCCTCCGGGCCAACTCTCCCCCACCCCCTATCGAAACCGGCGCTATCTGTGCTATGATGGAAGCAGAGCGAGAGTTGATCATTTCCTTGACTAGATAGAGCAAAAGGATAGGGCCATGGATACGGATACTGACCTGGATCTGGATCGCACGCAGTTGATTGCAGAACTCCGGCGGCTTCTTCCGCCAGAGCATGTACTGGATACGCCCGAGACCCTGGAACCCTACCGTTCCGACTGGTATCGAACCCACCTCGGCAACCCGGACGTCGTCGTCCTGCCTGGCGACACCGAACAGGTTGCCATGGCCGTTCGTCTGGCCAACCGTGCCAGTCTCCCCATCGTCCCACGGGGAGCGGGCACCGGGTTGGCAGGTGGAGCCAGACCCATCCGGGGTGGGGTTGTCATCAGCACCGAACGGATGAAAACCATCCAGGAGGTTGATATTCCCAACCGCCGCGCCAGAGTACAACCCGGCATCATCAACTACGACCTGACTCAAGCGCTGCTCCCCCAGGGCTATTGCTTCGCTCCCGACCCGGCCTCGTGGAAAATCTGCTCGGTTGGCGGCAACATTGCCAATAATAGCGGCGGGCCGCACTGCCTGAAGTATGGCGTCACCACCAACCACATCCTGGCGCTCGAAGTTGTGCTGCACGATGGGCGAGTCATCTGGACGAGCGACGGGTTGCAGGACGGTGCCGGCTACGACCTGACCGGTCTTCTCGTTGGCAGTGAAGGAACGCTCGGCTTTGTGACCAGCGCCATGGTTCGTCTGACCCGCGTCTCGGAGGCGCGGCATGTGGCGATGGCGCTGTTCCCTGACATTATCAATTCCAGCGAGGCCGTCAGCCGCATCATCGCCGCAGGCTACATCCCCACCTCGCTCGAAGTGATGGACGCTATCACCATCAAGGCGGTGAACACGGCCTACAACTATGGTCTTCCCGACCAGGCCGGGTCTGCCCTGATCATCGAGGTGGACGGGGTGGAAGATGGATTGCACGACCTGCTTGGAGATATGATTACCATCTGTCTCCAGCAGGGAGCCATTGATGTTCGCTTTGCCGAAACCGAAACCGAACAAGACCACCTCTGGGCAGCCCGCAAGAGCGCCTTTGAAGCCCTGCGCTGTGTCTACCCCGACTACTACCTGGTCGATACGGTCGTGCCGCGCACCCGGTTGCCCGCTGTCATCGAGCGTATCGGCACCTTGAGCGAAACCTACCAGCTTCCCATTGCCAACGTCTTCCACGCCGGCGACGGCAACCTGCACCCCCTCGTGCTCTACGACCCCCAGAACGAAGACGAGGTCCGCCGCACCCACGCCATTATAGAAGAGGTCATGCGGATCAGCATCGAGGAGGGGGGAACCATCACCGGCGAACATGGCATCGGCGTCGACAAAAAGCAGTTTATGCCGCTGCTCTTCAGCGAGGCCGACCTCCAGGCCATGGCTACGCTCTACGCCATCTTCAACCCGCACAACCAGATCAACCCGGGCAAAGTCTTCCCCTCCTCCCCCCTCAACCTGGCCCTTCAGCACCAGAAACGCCTGGCCTATAACTACGGAGAGCGCACCGGCTACGAGCTTGAGCGGTGGGAGCGTGATTTGCAGGCCGCGCTTGCGTCGAACCTGGAGCCTGCCTACCTGCTCCACGGAGATGCCATCGAAGTCTACACCGTCCAGGGGCGGCGTCCGCGCCTGGTGGCCATCCCCACCAGCGTAGAGCAGCTTTCCCACGTGCTGGAAACCTGCCACCGGTCCGGGGCGGTCGTGGTGCCGTGGGGAGGCGGGACGCAGCAGGGAATGGGTCCCCTGACTGCCGAGCCGGACGTCGTGGTCTGCACGGAGCGACTGGCGGGGGTGCTGACCTACCACCCGGACGACCTGACTATCAGCGTGGGGGCCGGGACCACCGTGGTTGGCCTTCAAGCGGTGCTGGCAGAGCATGGGCAGATGCTCCCCCTGGACGTTCCCATGGCGGACCGGGCGACTATCGGCGGCCTGGTCGCCACTGCCTCCGACGGCCCGCGCCGCCTCGGGTACGGCACCCTGCGCGACCTGGTGCAGGGTTTGACAGTGGTTGAAGTGGATGGGACGGTTATTCACCTCGGGGGGCAGGTGGTCAAGAATGTCAGTGGCTACGATATGGTCAAACTCTTCCACGGCAGCCACGGCACGCTCGGTATCATTGCCAGTGTCAATATGCAGACGATTCCGCGCCCGCCTGCCGAAACCTCCCTACTTATCACCTTCCCCCGTCCCGACCAGGTCCTTGGCCTGCTGGCAGACCTTGCCGCGACGCAACTGACCCCCACGGCTGCCGAATACCTCGACCACGAAGCGCTCCAGGCTATCGGACACGAAGGGGGCTACGGACTGGTGCTCCGGGTGGAAGGGACGGAGGTGGCCTGTCAGCGCCACCTCAACGACCTGCGATTGATGGCGGCGAAACATACTCCCCTGGCGGTTGACGTGTTTCGAGACGAGCCGCAGCAAGAACTGTGGAACCAGATAGTCAACCTGACCTCAGCGGTCGGCCTGAAGAGCTACGAAGCCCTGCTGCGACTGGTGGTTCCCCCGGCGCGGCTCGGACGAGCGCTGGTAGACCTGGAACAAGGAGCCGTGGCGCATCACATGACGCTGCGGACCAGTGCGCGGGCACTCAACGGTATCATCTACACACGCGTCTCCGGAGCCGCCGACGGGCTGCGAGCCTTGTGCGCGGACCTCACCAGCGCGTGGAACCACTGTCACGTGCTGGCATGCGACCCGACGACGCAGGCTACCCTGCCGCGGTGGGGGACCCCTCCCGAGCAGGTGGCTGCCACTCTGGAATGGTCGAGCGCCATCAAGCGAGCATTTGACCCGGGCCACAGGCTCAATCCGGGGCGGCTCTCGTACCAGTGAGACATGACCGGATGATGGATGACCAGGGCCAGGGACCAGCCACCCGTGCAGCGCCAGGCGGTCTGGTCTCTGGCCTCACCGAAACTTGCGCGGTGGAAGCCACGCCACTTGAGTGGCAGTGGAGGAAACCGCGCACTCCTTTCTTTCTTGCGATAATCGAAACCCTGTATTATAATTCAATATATGAAGATTGTCGCGCAAATCAAACTGACCCCCACGCCTGACCAACACGCTGCCTTGCAGCGTACGCTGGAACAGGCCAATGCTGCTTGTAACTATATCAGCCAGGTCGCGTGGGAGACGCGCACATTCAAGAAGTACGACCTGCAAAAGCTGGTCTACCGCGACGTGCGCGACCAGTTTGATCTGTCGGCGCAAATGACCGTGCGGATGCTTGCCAAAGTGGGCGATGCCTACAAGTTGGACAAGCAGACTCAGCGCACCTTCAAGCCCCACGGATCCATCGCCTACGATGACCGCATCCTGTCCTACCAACTGGACAAGGGCACGGTCAACATCTGGACATTGGCAGGTCGGCAACGCATCCCGTTTGTCTGTGGGAAGCACCAGCGCGAATTGCTGCGGTACCGACTGGGCGAGAGTGACCTTGTGCTGGTCAAGGGCGTGTTCTACTTGCTGGCGGTCTGCGACATTGAGGAGCCAGGCTCTGCCGAAATCGAGGGCATCCTGGGCGTTGACCTGGGCATTGCCAATATCGCCTCGGACTCGGATGGCGAGCACTATTCGGGTGAACAGGTCGAGCAAACCCGCCAGCGCTTCCACGACCTGCGCCAGCGATTGCAGCGGTGCGGATCCAAATCGGCAAAACGCCACCTGAAGAAGCTGCGCAAACGCCAGGCACGGTTCCAGAAAGACACCAACCATCGGATCAGCAAAACGCTCGTAGCGAAAGCAAAAGACACGAATCGCGGCATCGCGTTGGAAGACCTGACCGACATCCGCGAACGGACACGGTTGCGCAAAACGCAACGAGCACGACACAGTAATTGGGCATTCGCACAACTGCGCCAGTTCATCAGCTACAAAGCTGCGCTGGCAGGGGTGCCAGTCTTCATCATTGGTGCGGCCTACACCAGTCAGCGATGCAGTGTGTGCGGTCATACGGAACGGGGCAACCGTCCGACCCAGAACCATTTCTGTTGTCTGGCGTGCGGTCATACGGCCTCTGCTGATACCAATGCGGCGATAAACATTTCCAGGGCGGCTGTCATACCGCCTATTGTCTCGGAGGCGGCTCTGCCGTCGCGCCAGGGACAAGCCGCCGCTCTTTAGAGCGTGCGGTTTATGACTCCTGCTGGCGGTGGAGCAGCACATCGCGGAGCGCGGCAATCTCCTGGTGGAGGAGGCGATTTTCCTGGTGCAGCTCGGCTATCTTGCCAGAAAGCTGTTCTGCCTCGGCGTGGACAATCACATGCAAATCTTCCATCTCCGCCCGGTGTTCCATGTCGGCCTGCTCCTGGATGGAACTCACCAGGATGGCAATAAACAGATTGAGCACCGCAAAGCTGGTCACAATAATGAAGGGGACGAAGAACGCCCACGCCCAGGGGTACTCCTCCATCACCGGGCGCACAATACCCATCGACCAGCTTTCGAGCGTCATAATCTGAAAAAGGGAGTAGAGCGAACGGTCAAGCCCACCAAACCATTCGGGGAAGGTCCCCCCGAACATCTTGGTTGCCAGCACCGCTCCGACATAGAAAATCAGCAGCATGACCGCGAGGATGGAGGCCATACCCGGAATGGCTTCAAGCAATGCCTGGATTACGACGCGCAGCCGCGGCATCACCGAAAGCAGCCGCAGTGCCCGAATGCTGCGGAGCGCTCGCAGCACGGAGAGGTTGCCCGTGGCGGGGGTCAGCGAAAGACCGATGATGAGAAAGTCAAAGATATTCCACCCCCGGGTAAAGAAGCGCCAGCCATAGGCCACGAGCTTCAGGGCAATCTCAACAACGAAGATGCTCAGGGCCACGTGGTCAAGCGCCACCAGGACAGAGCCGTATGACGCCATCGCCGCCTCCGACGTTTCCAGGCCAAGGGTGATGGCATTGATGATGATGACCGCCGTGATGAAGTGCTGAAACCGCGTGGATTCGACGAGTTCTTGCAGGCGAATCAGCAGCGGACTATGATGGTGCGTATCAATGTGCTCGCTGTAGTTGTTACTCAAGGATTCTTTGCTCATACAGATACCGTGCTCCCTGTGGTGCGAGTGGGACAGGGCAGATCCCGCCAACGCTGCCAATGATACCACGATTACGACGCCTGGTCGTACTGGAGGATGGTGGGGGTACGGGGGCAGTCTCTGTGGTATCATTCACAAAAAATAACGGAATAACGAAGGAAAGGGGGAACCCCATGGCCGGAACCGAACGAGACCACCCGATTGTCTGCCCCCACTGTCAGACGCCGCAAAAGCAAGCGGGACAGCAGGTCTGTCACCACTGTGGCCAGCCGCTCCACCCGCGCCGCTTCGACTACCAGGAACCAGGAACCAGCGCGAGCGGGGGAGAGGAGCACAACGAACGGACGGAACCCGTATCGCACCCGCGCCGCTTCGACTACCAGGAACCAGGAACCAGCGCGAGCGGGG